>DNOQ01000450.1:77105-82835 GCA_003501665.1 Bacteroidales bacterium
TCAAGAACTCCAAACGGGACCTCGTAAGCAACTTTCCCGTTTTTCATATTAAGTGGCATTGCAAAACGATATTCCCTGTAAAGAACTCCTTCCCAGTTTAAAAGGGCGGTCTTAAAATCAATTTTCTTGAGATTGTTATAAATTATTAAATGAGTCTCTGCAACAGCATTCCGGATAGGTTGCCTCATCTTAAATGAGGTAAAAACAGGTCCGGTTTCTTCAATCTCCCACCCCGGTGAATGATTTGATACCTTGTCAAAACCTTCCATTTCAGGTTGCTGGATATCTGCAAATTCAGCCGCCCCGTTTCCAACCGATTTCATCGTGAAAATATCTCCGACAAAAATATTCTTACAATTCAGCAGCTCAATATTTAATTCCTTGTCAAAAATACTTTTAACACCGCCCTTCCCAAGTACAATTTTATAAAATAGTGTCTCATAATTGTTATTACCAGGCTTCTTAACATCAGGTACAGTATTGCCCGGAACTACATAAAATGTCTTATACCCTATCGGGGGGATTCCCTTCGCAATGAATGTTGCATTGGTATTTTTTAGGCTCTTATCGCTATACCTTTCAATATCTGTTAATTGAACAGGAATATTTTTACCGTCAGCATCAACAAGTGTTATATCGAATGCCTGTCCCGGATCAAATCCAATATTAAAAGTGACAGGATCATCCCGTTTCCATGACAGACTGTTAAATACTACTACAGGGATGCCCTTTTTACGGTTTGCTTTAATTTTCGATGCGATACTGATTAAGGCCTGATTTGCAATTGATCTGGCATCGCTGAGTGATTTCTCAAACCTGGCGAGAAAGATTGCATCAGTCGATTCTCCTCCTTTCCCTCCCCAGCCATGATCGGGATAGATCTTTGCCTGCCAGGCTTCGTTAAATCTATCCTGGTCATATTGACGAAAATTTCCACCCAGCATGGCATCGATAGCTGAAAATTTCTCAGCATCAGGTAATAAGATATCAGCATTCCTGCTTGCTGTAATTGCATAATGATGAGAAGGTCCGTGTATATAAAGCCATAAGGAGGGTCTTTCCCCTTCAATTTTTTCTACCGTTGAAGCGTTCGCACGCATGATATTCATACAATCATTCAAATTTCCATACCTGAAAGGTGGCAGCTTAACGGCCAGCCTTTCTCCATTTTGATTCTCCACCACCCTGACTGAGTTCCATAAACTGATGAAAGGATCACAGTTCCTGACAGGTTCCTGGTCCCAGATGAATTCATAGTTCAGGTGGGCAGGAATAACTATTTTTTCTGAATTCGTGTCATAATAGTTACCCCAGAAGAGCACTTCCCTGGCCATCCCGGCAAGAGCCTCCTCATTTTTTTTCTTCAGTATGTTATAGAAATCGATATAATGACCTGAAGAATACATTGTCACTTTTGAACCGTCAGGACTGTACCAGTCAAATAATCCTTTTTCATGCCTTGTAGCCAGCATGTTACTGACTCCGGCCCTGGCAAGTATCTGGGCCATCTGAAGCGTTCTCCCCGGCACATCTGCATTGAAGTAAGTATCGGAATTAAAGCCGTTGAAATTCTGCTTAAGCCATTTCTTGCCAAGATAAAATTGCCGTATCAGCGACTCGCCACTGTACATATCTTCATATGGCTGAGTAAAAGTTGCGCCTACGAGGATACGTCCTTCATCCAGTCCCTTTTGAATCTCTTCCTTTTTGTCAGGATGCCTGTTAAGGTATTCAACAATAATTGATACCTGCTCAATATCCATGCAGAATTCAGGATCGTACCTGAGCCTTTCCAGGTATGGAGTCATCCACAGGGTATCGCGCATGATAATGCATTTCTCAACTTCATCGATCCATCCCATGTCCTGGTGAGTCGTAACCGAAAGAATGATCTCTCCTTTCGAACAGACTGATTCAGAGACTTTTTTCAATAACAGGAAAGTCTCGTCAGTTACTTTTACCGGTTGACTAAAGACAATTCCGGAGAATATCCCGGAACAGATAAAAATTATGATTGAGATCATTTTTTTCATCCCGACAGACTTATTTTATCAAGTTAAATAATATAATCAACCAGGTTTTATAGATTTAAAGCTCCACCTCAAAAAATTTCACTTCGTAAGGTTTTAATTGTATTGTTGAAAGAGGCTGCCCTATCGGTTTGCCTATGGCATTTACCTCTACAATCTTCTTAATTGACTGGCCTGGCAGGGCTGATGACAGCTTTACTTCGGCTGAAGATCCTTCCAGTTCACGGAAATGAAGAAGAATGTTATTAGTTCCTTTAAATGCAGGTCTGCTGTTGACCAGCATCGCATTTGGCGAACCTGTGATCATAAGTGTCTCCAGCAATGGTGATTTCAGTTCATTTGCACCTGCCGGGAAGGTTCTTGCAGGGAACGGATTCCTCTCACCCCATGCGTACTTCGTGGCAAATGTGTTTGTGGTGTCTGATGTTGATGTCAGCTGGTAACTCCAGCTGAATCCGCCCTCCTGGAAAGCGCGGAAGTTTGTGAACCAGTAGTTGTTCATCACCCATGAGTAAAGCCATGTTTTTCCCGGCTTCGGATACCGTTCAAACTTGCCTATGTTGAAATCGCTGAAATGCCATAAGGGTATTTCATTGCTTACTAAGATGATCTGTCCTGTATTCCCTCGTACCGAAACAAAATTCTGTGCCACATTCCAGTCTGATGATGATCCCGGAAGCTGCTGGCCCTGCGAAAGAGTGCCCCCAATAGTTTCAAACACGATCCTTGATCCGGGAAGTGAGAACGGAAATGCCACATATAAAGCTTCAGGATCTGTAATTATCTCTTTTCTCCCCATATATTTAAATTCAACTTTTTTGGCATTTTTATAAAGCCGTATCTCCATTTCTATACCATGGGGAGCATTTTCGGTGCCTTTCTCAAAACCTGCCATATCCGATTTAATACGGACACTTTCCCACACCGGACCATTAGTTCCCCTCTCAACTTTAACATTATACACGGTTGTATAGGATGCTATTACTTCTTCAGTTGTTGGTCTGAAGGAAGGGTATTCATAATCCCGCCTTGAAAGGGATTCCCTTACCGGTTGTCCAACCTTATATGGATTCTGGGAATCGACCAGCTCCTGGCTCAGCTCTTTATCAAACAGACTGCTGATTGACCCTGTCGCCCCGTCAATGACTATCTTATAATAATTATTTTCCAGAATCTCTGTGCCGGAGCCTTTATCTTCAGGTAATTGTTCTCCTGTAACTTCTATCTTTAATGCTTTATATCCCATTGCAGGAATATTATCTGCTTCAAGAATCCAGAATGCACCTTCAGCACGGGTGGAAAGTACCTGTGCAGGTACCTGTTTCCCGGTAACAAGATCGATGATCCTGGATTTTGTTTTAACAGGCAATACTTCATAATCGATGAATAGCTCTATGTTTCCTGAACGAGCCCAACCCATAGGATTAATAACATATATCACCGGGAAATCAGCTTTTTTAAGAAATGGCTGGAAACGTGCAAGTGCTTCTTCATTGAGCAGGGTTACTTTTTTAAGAGCTTCCCATGAATATGCTCCCTTTTGCAGCCACTGTCTGGTTGTGTTCTCAGAGAAAGGGAATCCTACACTTTCTGCGGCTCCGCTGGTATGCTCATCGTAGAAAATGGCGCTTTCACTTATATGATCTATTTTACCTTCGAGAGCAGGTCCCAGCTCCCCTCCCATAATAGATACCATTGCAAAGAGACCTTCATCAACCTGCAACATGTTTTGCGTTTTCCTTACCTCTGCCGTTTCACGTGAAGATGATCCGCAACCATCGGTCCACCAGTCAAGCCATGCATTGCGATGAACAGGAAGCTTATCACCATAGGTTTTTTCAACATATTCAAAAAACTCGCTTGCCACTGAAAGCCTGATCCTGGGAGACTCATACCTTTCGTTCCACTGTTTTACCAGTTCACAGGCAGCAGTAGACGGAGGAGCATTGTCTGTAAGGTAACCTGAGAACTGGATACTTATTCTGTCAAGTGGATAGTTTCTGTTGTCGAGATCAGCGAGATGCCACAACATATTTTCTGACTTTATAGCACTTGATTCAATTCCGAAATTATTGCCGGTAAGGTAATGATCAGCCCTGAAAGCCAGCAACCTTGCACCTGAAGGAGCTTCCCACCAAAAACAGGTCGGCTTGTCGAAAGGAAGAATGGATCTCGTCCGGTTGATACCCATACACAGGTATTTAACTCCTGTGTTCTTAAAATAATCTGGCATGCACCATGCTATACCGTTAACATCATTCTGCATGGCTACTTTGGCTGTGATACCCAGTTTATCAAATTCTTTCAATGGCTGGAGAAAATCATACATGATATTCTCATCCGAAATCTCTGCCATGTTCGCATACATTCCTGTCACTTCGATCCGACCCTCTGCCACCCTCTTTTTAAACCTTTCTATCTGGGCCGCCGGCCTCGACCTCAGGTATTCTCTTGTTACCCATGAGGATTCGCATGTCCACCTGAATTTTGCCTCATCCGGCATATCATCTGTCTGATCGCAGTAATCAAGAGCATAATCAATGAAACGCATGTGCTCGGCAAGGATCTCCGACTGAGGCCGTGTATAGCCTATATCCGTGTGTGAGTGCTGAACAAAATAGATCTCCCATTTCTTTGGAGGGACAAGAGTTACAGGGTATTTCTCTGCTGTCCTGTCATCAATCTTAGCCGTGATGGTGATCTTTTTAGGTCTGGTCACAGCCGGGAAGGTCAGCAGGTACCTGTTGTTGCCTTTAACAAGGTCTGCAGCAAGAAGTTCATTTCCGGCATATGTAAAAACAATCCTGCCGGCAGCCTCAGCCCTGTATCTTGCAAAAACCTGCTGGTAAGATTTTTCACCTTCATTAAAGAGAACCGGGGCATTTAAGAATTCAACTCTGGAGGATTTACCGGACTGACCATAAATATTCAATGTGCAGGCCAGAACTGCAAATGTTGACAGGATCCATGTGGTTAACTTTTTTTTCATATTATTTTTTTTTATCCTTGTTTAAATCGAGAGTATAATTCCGGTAATATCATACAAAAAAATGAGAAAAAAAAGTCAGAAAAGACCGGTTCCTGTTTTTACTGATTCAGATTCTAAATTGTTTTTTAACCATGGTCACACTGACTGGGCAAGGAAAATCTCCACTTATCACTCCGTGTTACCCCGTGTAACTCTGTGGTTAAAAAATGATACTTCAAGTCCTTCCTGGCTGTCTCTTTCCTGCACACTGAGTTGTGAAATTAATATTGAATATGAAATAGTAATAAAGTTGTCATCGAAAGTGATGGAAACAACAGGGGGCTGTCAAAAACCAGCCCCCTGTTAAAAAATGTCTGAAATTTATTTTCTGATCAACTCATGTTACTGGTTGCTGGTTGCTGGTTAAAATCAATAAAATAATATGCTATTCAATCCTTTATCCACCAGTTATTAAACTCAGGTAGCTAGTTCCTGGATCCTGGTTGCTGGTTAAATGCTGATTAATAATGTAATACATTATTGATTCTCTAATCCATCAAATTATTTATTTTTAATCAATGTGCTCATTTTCAAATGACTAGTCTCCAGCGACTAGTAACTGGCAATTTAGGTTATTTAATCAAAATCAAAATGCTCATTTTACAAACAACTGGCAACCAGCAACATGCAACCAGCAATTTCAGTTAATTATCTAAAACGACACCTCTATAA
>DNOQ01000450.1:82940-84347 GCA_003501665.1 Bacteroidales bacterium
CCAGGCATATTTTGTGGCAAAGGTATTGGAGGTGTCGGCAGATGATGTGATCTGGTAGCTCCAGCTGAAGGCTCCTTCCTGGTATGCACGGAAATTTGTGAACCAGTAGTTGTTCATAACCCATGAATAAAGCCATGGCTTACCTCTTTTCGGATAACGCTCAAACTTGCCCATGTTGAAATCGCTGAACTGCCACATAAGGACTTCATTACTTACAACAACAATCTGTCCTTTCTTGCCGCGTACCGAAACAAAGTTCTGGGCAGCGTTCCAGTCTGAGGCTGATCCTGGAAGCTGCTGACCCTGTGTCAGGGTACCCCCTATTGTCTCAAAAACGATCCTTGAATCGGGTAATGAGAATGGAAATGCCACGTACAGAGCTTCAGGATCAGTTATGATAAGCTTGCGTGCCATATATTTGAACTCAACCTTCTTTACATTTTTATAAAGGCGCAGCTCAAGTTCGATGCCTTTCGGGGCGCCATCTGTACCCTTTTCGAAACCTTCAAGGTCAGAAGCTATCCTGATGCTTTCCCATACAGGGCCGTTTATCCCTTTTTCTATTTTTACATTCGATACTGATTTACGCAGGAAAGGAGGTATATCACGCTTTTCAGATGTCTCCCTGACGGGTTGACCAATATCATATGGATTCTGTCCATCAGCAAGCTCCTGATTCAGTTCCTTGTCATACAGGCTGCTGATAGCTCCTGTTTCTTTATTAATGACTATCTTATAAAACTTATTTTCAAGCACTTCAACATTTGATCCCGTTTCGGGAGATGCCTCCTGGTCAAGATGTTCAATCCTCAGCGCTTTATAACCCATTGCAGGGATGTCGTTTACTTCAAGAATCCAGTAAGCGCCTTCAGCTCGTTTTGAGATTACCTGTGCCGGAACCTCTTTCCCTGTCGTAAGATCAGTTATCCTTGTTTTTGTTTTTACAGGAAGAACTTCATAATCGACAAACAGATCGATGTGACCTGATCGCGGCCATCCCATTGAATTAATAATATAAATAACCGGGAAGTCAGCTTTCTTCAGGAATGGCTGGAACCGTCCGAGGGCCTCTTCATTAAGCAGGGTGACTTTTTTCAGTGCTTCCCAGGCATAAGCTCCTTTCATCAGCCATTGTTTTGNNGAATAAGGCTGGCTTATACTTTCAGCTGCTCCGACAGTGTGTTCATCGAAAAAGATTGCATTTTCGCTGATATGGTCAATCTTGCCTTCCAGGGCAGGACTGAGTTCTCCCCCCATCATCGAAACCATTGCAAAAAGACCTTCATCAACCTGTTTCATGTTCTGTGTTTTCCTGATCTCAGCTGTTTCCCGGGAAGTCGAACCAAATCCATCGGTCCACCAATCAAGCCATGCATTACGGTAAACAGGAAGCTCATCTCCCCAGTT
>DNOQ01000021.1:0-3495 GCA_003501665.1 Bacteroidales bacterium
AATTGCATATAGCTTCTATGGTAGACAAACTTGAAGTCTCGTTTTCTCCCTGGCTTATTTCATGTCCGACAAGAATCAGCCAACTACCTTTGCTCTTCGCCGTTTCGATTAATCCTTTAATTTCGTTTAATGATCTGCCGTCCAATTTTTCTGCAGGAAGTTGTGCCATATCACATATGACTGGATTAGCCATACCTGCTTCATATAAGCGGCCACTTTCAAACATAACAGAAATAAGCGGCACATAACTTTGGGCATTTATTCCTTTTCCCGTGAATGTATCTCCACATGGGTAAGCAAATGAAACTGGATATATACCCAACATTTCTTTAATATACTCATTTGCAGCGTAAAGCTCAAATTCAATCCTTGGAATAGTATAATCCTCCAAAGCGTTACCGCTTATAAAGTCGTAATTGCCACTACATGGGTGATTATAGGTATGATTCCCAATTTCATGTCCCTGGGATATTGCCCTTTTCCAAGCCTCCTGTCTTTGAGCGAGTCTCCATACCGAGACATAAAAGGTAGCTTTAATTCCGTACTTGTCAAATAAAGGAACGCCACTGTCTATCTGAGAATAGTAGGCATCATCAAAAGTAAAACTAAGTGCCATTTTCTTCCCTTCAGGCCACTGAAAAGAGGAAGTTAACCCATCAGTCCTAAATGGCCTTAATCGTGAGCCATGGTAAAATCCCCAATATTTCAATCCGAGGATTATGAAAGTAGTAATTATCAGTATATTCAATGTGATTGATAATCTGACAATCCATTTCAGTTTCATAAAATCCGGATTATTTCAATATTATTTTATAATCTCTGTGCATCTGTTTATTAAACGATTGATTAAATATTTTTAAATATTCAAGGGTCTCATGTGAACGTTTTTATTCCTTTGAATTGACCCAGTAGTTCACGCTTAAGTAAGGAGAGTGTTCTAATAACGTAAATATTCATGAAGTATTATTACCTCTGATTAGAGTAAGGGTGACTACCACGATTTAATTAATATAACCGTAATGCCTGAAGAAATTCCATGCCTGTGTAAAGTTCTTCATCGGATCATACATCTGAACCAGTCCCAGACCGGGAGCGACATTGCCTTCAAGAACATACAGCTGATCATTTGACAATACAAAGTCCCAGCCAACATATTTCAGGTACGGCATCTGGCTGGCCATTTCGAGTATTCTTCGCTTTACATCCTGCCAGCCAGTAATTTCCTGATTATAAATCATTACAGAAGTAACCGGGTGCTTTTCAAAGACCTCCATATGACCATCCTTGGAGTAGTGATGGGCCATGCTTAATCTTCCACTATCGATATCTATCTTTGCCGTTATTCCACCCTGTCCGACGTTGTCAACAAAGCCTGACTTAGGTGAACCGAACCTATGGACAGCATACGCAATGAAGGGCTTGCCAGAATCAGGGTCGATCATTGTCCCTATCCTCATGGTGTTAACCGAATCTGGGAAAATTCTGCCAGCTAGTCCTTCCTGAATAAGCCGTCTTTGTATAAGATAATTATCCAGACCTTTAAGAAATGCCACTAACTCCTCAGGGCCTGTTGGTTTATCATTTATGTAATAAACTCCTCCTGCAAGGGTAAGACATAACAATCCGACACCCCCATCACCGGAGACAAGTTTCAGGATCAGGTCACTTCTTTTGAGAAGATTAAGAACCGAAATCAGATCACCAGATGTCAGGTCGGCATGCAATGAATGCAGGTGACCTTTCTCAATGTAACCTAGACTCTCAGCCACATCCACACCTTTTACCCCTGACAACACAGCTTCAAGGTGACGCTCAAAAAGGAGTTTATTACCCAGAATTGCGTTGTAGGGTCCGTTGATTTTTCTTTTTTGATAGTTGCAGCGTGTAGGAAGATATCCCCGCGGATCAATCCTGTCCAGGTCGAACCATAAATATTCAAAAGGAAGGAAACCGAGTCTGAAACAGCGAACCGTCTTTTTCATGTTAAGCATTCGGAGGTTCACATAATTCAGGAATTCAGGTACAAAGATGTCATCATACATCCTGGGAGGTAACAGGAACTTTAATAAGGGAGGCAGTGTCCTCTTAAGCACTCTCTTAGCTATACTCATTTCGTTAATAAGTTATAAAAGGACCTTAGCATTATCTTTGCTGACTGAGAAAATACTCGTGGTGAATGTCTCAGGATATAAAATCCAAAATTCGAAATTAACCAGGTATAATACTTAATATTAATCCTGTCCTGCACTGGATTGTGGGATTTCTTAAGTTCAAGCTGCATAATACCAGTGGCGGTTGTATAATATCTCCTGAGCGGCTTGTTGAAACAGATTGCTTTATAATTTTTGCTGAAGTGATACCAGAGCCAGCTTTCCGGGAAATGCGATCCTTTGATTATGGGAAATGGTCTTGCCTTAAGAAGATCTGTCCTGACGCAACCCCATTTTTCTCCCTTAAGCTTATAACCTAATTCCAATTCAACATTGGTTGTCCTCATGCCATCAAAGGGATAGTAATCCCCCACAACCGCTTCACTGTCGTTGTCCAGGCAAAGTACATTTATTCCGCTCAGTATTGAGTGGTCTGCCAGAGTCAGTTTATTCCATTCTTCGAAGAAAAATGACAGGGTTTCAGGTAAAAAGTAGTCATCAGCATCTGCTGGTACAAAGAGCTTGCCCCTTGCGATTTCAACCGCTTTATTCCATGATATATGCTTACCTGAGTTGGGCTGTTCAAAGTATATTGCGTCAATTTCAGGATGCTCCGCCAGAAATGATCTTACCAGGGTTGCAGTGTCATCAGTCGAACCGTCATTTATTATAATCCACTCGAAATCCCTGAAAGTCTGGCCGACCAGGCTTTGAAAAACACGATGTAAATGTTTCTCCCCGTTAAACACAGGCGTAAAAACGGTAAAGAACGGCGAAATGTTTTCACTATCCATTTTAACCTGGTATTATTATTTAAAGCAGGCCCGCCTTTTCATCAGTGTCAATCAACTCAATGCTGAGCCCGTACCTGGCGAGCAGAAAAGCAATGTCATGATTGTTGAAGGCCTCACCCGGCTGCGGAGGAACAAGCATGAGAAGCCCTTTCTCCTTCAAATCACTCAACTGCTTTCCCATTTCATCAACCCTGAAACATAGGTGATGAAATCCTCCTCCCCTGTTTACAAAATTGATCAGCGACTGGTTGTCCTCCTCCGGTTCAATAAGTTTCACAAGAACACTATCCTCCTTGCAGAGAAATACCACCTTCACTTTCTGAAGGGAATTCTGAACCATCTCTGTCATCTGCCTGTAACCAAAGACATTTTCCCAGTAAGCGATTCCCTCACCCAGGTTCTTTACTGCAAAACAGATGTGGTCAATCTTCATAGATACTGCTCGATTAGTTCCTTTGTCTCCTTAATATGCGCTTTTGACGAGGCTCCGAAGAGCACCGACTCAATACGCGGAAAATTGCCAAGGTACTCAATAGCCTCCTTTGGCCTGA
>DNOQ01000021.1:3621-3940 GCA_003501665.1 Bacteroidales bacterium
TTTTTCTGATATACAGATCATATGCCGCAAATACATCATATGCCTTCAGACCAAGTATCATATCCACAATGACATTCTGAAGAAAAACCACAGGGGTTTTAATTCCCCTGAACATCTTCAATTCGGCATCAATGAAGATCTCCATTAACTTGAGAAAATCCTTGCTGAGATATGCCATGCCTCCTTTGGCAAAGGTGCTGAAGATATTACCCGGAACATATTGTTTAATTGTCCCAACGATCCCAAGTTCTGTTACAGCATTCGCATACTTATGAGCATATGGCATACCGGGGAAAATATTAAAATCCCTGTATTTATC
>DNOQ01000361.1 GCA_003501665.1 Bacteroidales bacterium
TTCATCAGTTAGTTACAGACGGACGTATACATCCTGCAAGAATAGAGGAGATAGTGGAAAAAACCAAAAAACAGGTTGAGGAGGAGATCCTTGAGGTTGGAAAACGGACGGCAATTGACCTTGGAATACATGGACTTCACCCCGAACTGATAAGGATGGTGGGGAAAATGAAATACAGATCATCTTACGGACAGAACCTCCTCATGCATTCACGCGAAGTGGCAAATCTGGCTTCAATAATGGCTGCAGAACTGGGCCTGAATCCCAAACTTGCGAAGCGGGCCGGACTGCTCCACGATATCGGAAAGGTGCCGGATGATGAGCCTGAACTACCGCATGCAGTTCTGGGAATGAAACTTGCAGAGAAATTCAAGGAAAAACCGGAAATCTGCAATGCCATCGGTGCACATCACGATGAAACTGAGATGACTACACTCATTTCACCGATTGTACAGGTCTGTGATGCAATTTCCGGTGCCCGGCCCGGAGCAAGACGCGAAGTGGTGGAATCATATATTAAAAGACTCAAGGAACTTGAATCACTTGCTCTGCAATACCCCGGCGTCACTAAAACTTATGCAATTCAGGCAGGGAGAGAACTGCGTGTCATTGTCGGTGCCGAAAAAGTAAATGATAAAGAAGCAGAAGGCCTGTCATTTGATATTGCCAGAAAGATACAGAACGAAATGACCTATCCCGGACAGATTAAGATCACGGTTATCCGTGAAACACGTGCTGTTAACTACGCTAAATAACAGTCTGTCAAAAATCAGTTGCCGGTTAAGATTATTTAGCTAAATTTGATTCCCAATATTCAGGGGAAGCAATGTCACATATCAAACTTATGAATATTGTCGGAGCAAGGCCACAGTTCATTAAAGCTTCGGCAATCTCCAGGGCAATCAGAAATAATTTTTCAGACAGGATCAGTGAGATCATAGTACATACCGGACAGCACTATGATCGGGAAATGTCCGATATATTCTTTGATGAACTTGAGATTCAGCAGCCTGATTATAATCTGGGTGTAGGATCATCACGGCATGGAAGGCAGACTTCAATGATGATTTCAGGAATTGAAGATATTTTGCTGAATGAGAAACCTGATTGTGTTGTGCTTTACGGAGATACCAACTCTACTCTGGCGGGAGCAATTGCAGCCGCCAAAATTCATTTTCCGGTTGTCCACGTTGAAGCCGGCCTGAGATCTTTTAATAAATCAATGCCGGAAGAGCTGAACAGGATCATGAGCGATCACTCATCAACCCTTCTGTTTGCTCCCACAAATGATGCTTTTAAGAATCTGATGCGCGAGGGGTTCAGGCCGGAAAACTCACCGCCTTACACAATTGATAATCCCAAAATATACCTCACGGGCGATATTATGTACGATAATGCACTTTTTTATGCTGAACTGGCAGAACGTAAAAAAGCCTCTTTTCTTGAAAGCCTGGAGGTTAAAAGGAATGAATTTGTGCTTATTACCATCCACCGGGAAATAAATACGGATGATAAATCAAGGCTTGAGACTTTAATGCGCACGCTGATAACACTTGCTCAGGAGTATTCGGTAACATTTGTCATGCCTCTTCATCCAAGAACCATATTATCTCTCAAAACCAAACTGGAACAACTCTTTAGCGATCTTAAAAGCTGCGGATATATTAGGATTATTCCTCCGGTCTCTTATCTCGAGATGATACTTCTTGAAAAAACATCGAGAATGATCATAACCGATTCCGGCGGAGTACAGAAGGAGTCTCATTTCTTCAGAAAACCGTGCCTGGTACTACGTGCCGAGACTGAATGGGTGGAGCTTGTGCAAAACGGAACTGCAGAACTTGTTGATGCTGATCCCGTAAGGATCCGCGACGGATTCCTGAAATTCATAAATGACGGTTCAGGTTTGAATTATCCGGCATTTTACGGTAACGGAAAAACGGCTGAATTCATACTGAGCGAGATCGTTATGATGTTTGAAAAATGCTGATCTGATATAGAATAGTTTACAGCTTTCTTTTAAATTTAAGTGATGGAGCGGGTATTAAAAAATAAAAAAGTTCTTGTGACCGGAGGTGCAGGTTTTATAGGATCCAACCTGGTTGAATCACTGTTATCTTCAGGCAACAGGGTGATATGCCTTGATAATTTTTCGACGGGGAAGCGGGAAAGCCTTAAAGAGTATCTGAATAATTCTGATTTCATGCTAATTGAGGGTGATATCAGGAATTATGATATTTGTCTGGAGGCGGTCACTGATGTTGAGATCGTTTTCCATCAGGCTGCACTGGGTTCTGTCCCAAGGTCAATAAAAGATCCGATCTCTTCGACAGATGTAAATATCGGCGGATTTGTCAAGATGCTCTTTGCATCAAAGGAAGCCGGTGTCAGGCGGTTCATTTATGCAGCCAGTTCATCAACATACGGAGATCATCCCGGATTGCCAAAAATTGAAGAGAGGATCGGGAAACCATTATCTCCTTATGGGATCACAAAATATGTGGATGAGTTGTTTGCATCAAATTTTGCATCAACATATGGCATAGAAGTGATCGGATTAAGATATTTCAATGTTTTCGGCAGGCGTCAGGATCCCCATGGAGCCTATGCCGCAGTGATCCCGCTTTTTGTAAAAAAACTTATGAATCACGAATCGCCGGTAATTAACGGTGATGGGACTTATTCAAGGGATTTTACTTATGTAGATAATGTGATCCAGGCCAATCATCTGGCTGCAGTTGTTGAGAGCAGGGAAGCTGTTAATCAGGTTTACAATGTTGCACATGGCGAGCGGACCGATCTTAACCGTCTTTTTGAGCTGATACGTAGTCTGGCAGGTAAGTATGACAACGAAATACTTAAGATAAATCCTGTTTACGGACCCGGGAGAGAAGGGGATATACCTCATTCGCAGGCGTCTGTTGACAAAGCCCGCAGACTTTTGGGATATGAGCCGGTTGATGATGTTGCAAGCGGACTTGAAAAAGCGGTGGAATGGTTTTGGAAAAATCTTAAGTAAATAATAGAAAAATAGTACAATATTACTATTAAACAGTAATTTACTGTGAATAAGCGCGTAAACAATTTCGTAGTAAATAACAAAGTAATTCTTGAAAATTTTTCATTTTTAAGTATCCTTCAGGTCTCTAATTTATTGATATTTATACTTTTAATTCCATTTCTCTTTAGAATATTAGGAAAGGAGAACTATGGGATAGTTATATTTGCTCAGACAATCGTAGCTTATTTTTCAATCCTCGTTAATTTTGGATTGAATGTTTCAGCAACACATGATATTTCGATAAACAGGGATAATTTGTTTAAACGTACCGAAATAATATCATCAGTTCTCATTATTAAGGTTTTTTTCTTTTTTGTTTCATTTTTTGTGGTTTTAATCTTGATTTCTCTGATACCATCATTAAAGAATAATCCCACCGTCTATATTTTCAGTATGCTATATTGTCTTAGCGAAGCATTATTTCCTGTCTGGTACTTTCAGGGAATTGAGAAAATGAAGTATATAACATATATTAATGTTGGAACCCGGGTAATTTCTGCGCTGATTGTTTTCCTGATTATTAAAAAACCGGATGATTACTTTTTGGTACCTCTTTTACTTGGATCGGGTACTTTTGCCGGATCTATAATAGGACTTTGTATAATGTTCAGCATTAAGGGTAATAAATTCGAATTGCAGTCACTTAAAAAAATAATAAATGGAATCAATTACAATTTGCCCTTATTTTTTTCAAATGTGTCATCTCAGATCTATGTTAATGGTAACAAGCTTTTAATAGGTTCAATTCTTGGTATGCCGACTCTTGCATTTTACGATATAGCGGAACGGCTTGTTAATATGGTAAAAGTCCCGATCAGTGTGATAGGCCAGGTGCTTTTTCCTAAAGTTTCAAGAGATTCTGATGTTCGTTTCGTGCACAAAATTATGACATTCGCAACAATTGTTTATGTAATTGTTTATGTTCTGCTATTTATATCTGCTGATCATCTTGTAAATTTATTTACTGGTGTTTTAAATTCAACCGCCATATCTATAGTAAGAATCCTGGGATTATCTATAATACCAATATGCGCAGGTGTGTTTTATGCTGAACTTATTCTTATCCCATTCGGATTCATTAAGGATTACGCAAAAGTTCGCATAGGTTCCCTGGTTTTTTACTTTTCAATTGTAGCCATTCTTACAATTAAAGATTTTATTGGTGTCCTTCAATTGTCCATGACTGTTATTATCGTTGAATTGTTTGTATTATTGTATTCCTTTCACCTCAGCAGGAAGAATGGGCTACTGAATTTAAAATAAGCGAATAAACTTAATCAGGTATAAATGTTATTGGTATTGATTGTCCTGATTTTTCTGTTTCTTATTATCGTTACGGATAATATGATTGAAAAGAGTATTCTTTACCCGCCATTTATATTCAATTCTATCTGGTTCCTGGTAATTTTTATTTATTTCTTATATAAAATTTTCGATCCAGATGAAATGGACACCCTTCATTCCAATACCTTAATATTTATTGTATTATCCAATCTGTTTTTCTTTCTTGGGGGATTGTTCGTTATTACAAATTCAAAAAAAAAGCCAAAAGAAATTCTATTCAGGCCTTCAAAAATCCCTGAAATTTTGGATGACATCATACTCGTTGTTACTGTTTTGGCTCTTATACTTTTATACTATAAGGCAGTAGATCTGGCATCACGGATAGAAGCGAAGAATTTTTTAATGGCATTACGATATCAGCTCACCAATGTAAGGCTAAATTACGGTATACTTGAGTATTTCCTTTCTTTTGGATTATTTGCAAGTCTTTATAGACTATATACTTTTGATAAATTCTCCGATCTCAATAAGAAAAAAAAGGTTAAAACCGTACTGGCTGTCTTAATATCATTTGGTTTTCTTGTTTTATCCACGGGCAGGACTTATTTCTTCTTTTATTTTATAGTAGTAATATTATCAATTTATTTGAAGTCAAAGATCAAGCGCAAATACTTCTGGGGGACTTTTCTGGCTGCATTGGCTGTTTTTATTTTAGTGGGCGTAGTTTTAAACAAAGGCGGGAATCTTGAATACTCTTTAGCTAAAAATATAAGTTCAAGCATGGATCATATTTTGGCATATTTTGAAGGTCCTCTGCTTGCGTTTGACCGGTTTCTAAATTCAGAATTTGACCATACTTATGGTGAAAATACCTTCAGGTTTTTCATTGCACTGTTATATGAGTTGAAAATAATCGATAAACCACCTCTGGATATCGTTAATGAATGGATTCTGGTTCCGTATCCCACAAATGTGTTCACTGTTTTTTACGAATACGTTATGGATTTCGGCAGAATAGGATGCTTGATTATCATATTCCTTTTCGGTCTTTTACATACATGGATGTTCTATCGTTCCAAGACTGCAGGAAATCATTTTAAGATGATTACAGCATATTCATATTATCCACTGTTAATGGTTTTTTTTCAGGATCAATATGTTTCATTATTATCATTCTGGATACAATTATGGTTTTATAGTTTTCTCATTTTATATATTTTGGATATACGAAGAAGTGGTAAAAAACTATTTGCTTGATATAATAATTGTTAACTGGAATTCGGGTCTTTTGCTTGAAAAATGTATAAGGTCCATTTATGATACCACAAATGAAGTTGAATTTAAAATAATTATCGTTGATAATAATTCGACCGATGATTCTATAAAGAATCTTCCCATAGGAAGGCGTGAAATAATAATAACGTCGAATATTAATCTTGGTTTTGCAAAAGCTTGCAATTTTGGGGCAGGCAATTCGGATTCAGATTTTATTCTATTTCTTAATCCTGATACTGTTATTCGGGGAAATGTGATTAAATCTGCAATTAATTTTCTTGTTTCCTCTCCTTATGTCGGAATATTGGGAGTTCGACAAGAGTCAGAGACTGGGAAATTGCTTCCAAGCTGTTCACGTTTTCTAAGGGCTAAAAATCTTATTTATGATATATTCGGATTATCAAAGTTGTATCCGGGTAAGCTAAAACCTGCTACCATAATGACTGATTGGGATCACAAAACATCATCTGTAGTTGACCAGGTCATGGGCTCTTTTATGCTTTTACGCAGAGCAGATTTTGTAAACCTTGGAGGCTTTGATGAACAATTTTTCGTATATTATGAAGATATGGACCTGGCCAGGAGAATGCTGGGACTTGGCAAATATTCTTATTATTTGAGTAGTATTGCAATCATTCATTCAGGTTGGGGTACCTCACGTTCAATTATGGATAAACGATTATTTTATTCGCTTTCAAGTCGGATTAAATATTCCAGAAAGCATCTTGATAAAATTGAAGCATGTATCATCACTTTGATTACATTGTTGCCGGAATCAATAATAAGGATAATATATTCAGTTTTTATTCAGTGCAGTATTGCCAATGCACTCAGTACTATTAAAGGATATAAACTACTTACAGGATGGATGTTAAAAGGCCGTTAAAGATATTATTCTTACCCAGATATGGATTGTCCGGTCCTAGTTCGCGATATAGATTTTTTCAGTATTTGGGTATTCTAAAAGAATATAAGTTTATCATAAAAGTAAAGCCCTTTTTTAGTGACAAATATGTGAGAGCTCTATATTCAGATGGGAAGACAAATATAATTCAGATACTAAAAGGTTATCTGAAAAGATTTTTAATATTATTCACAATCACCAAATATGATCTGATAGTTATTGAATATGAACTTTTCCCGTTCTTTCCCTCAATCTTTGAAAAAATTATTAAACGAACAGGGAAAAGGTATATAGTAGATTATGATGACGCAATATTCATAAGATACATTAATCACAGAAGCTGGCTGGCAAGATCGTTATTCCATAGAAAGATTGAGAAAGTCATTAACTGTGCAGATTGTGTAATTACAGGGAACAGATATCTTAAAGAGTATGCCATCCGGTTCAATGAAAATGTTCATATTATCCCGACGGTTGTTAGCAGGATTAAATATGATGCAGTACCCAGGCCTGAAAGTAGAACAAGGTTTGTGTTGGGTTGGACAGGTTCCTATTCAACCAGCAAATATCTTATACCTTTATGCAAAGTATTAAGAGATCTGAAAAGAGATGATATTCAAATTCATTTTATAGGATTTGACAAAAACTTGAGATATCTCTTTGATGGAATTAATGTTATTTGGATTGAGTGGGATCAGGAAACTGAAATAAGTGAGATTAAAAATTTCAACGTTGGTATAATGCCTCTGGAGGATGATCAATGGTCGGCCGGGAAATGTGGGTTTAAAATTATTCAGTACATGGCATGTGGAATTCCGGTTATAGCCAGCCCTGTTGGTGTCAATAAAGAATTGATAGAACATGGTATTAATGGCTTTCTTGCATCTGGAGAAGACGAATGGAAGAGTTCAGTATTATATTTTGTTAATAATCCGGAGCAGGCGTTAATAATGGGCAACTGCGGATACAAGAAATTCATTACAAGTTATTCCCTGGAAGCAAATGCAAAAAAATATTTGGATATTATTAAATCATCAATTTTTTGATTATGTGTGGTATCCTGGGAGGAATTAATATAGAAAATGAGAGACTTCTTAAAGCACTTCCACTACTAAAACACAGAGGCCCGGATGAGAAGGGTGTGTTCTTTTTTAAAAATATAGGACTCCTGCATACCAGATTATGCATTCAGGATATTAAGTCAGGTCATCAGCCATTTAAATATGAAGATTTGGTACTGATTTATAATGGAGAAATATACAATCATCTTGAGCTAAGAGTAAAATATAATCTTGTCTGTAAGACAAAATCAGACGCTGAAACTTTAATAATGCTTTATCACAAACTTGGCTTTGAGGTTCTGCATGAACTTGATGGAATGTTTGCTTTTGCTATCTATGACATGCGGACAAGAACAATCAGTCTGGCCAGGGATAGGGCAGGGAAGAAGCCTGTATATTATTATTGCCGGGATGGCAAGTTTGCTTTTGGCAGTGAACTAAATGCTTTGCGGCATCTTGATTCATTTGAGATAGATTATAAAAATATTTATCAATACCTCCGATATAGTTGTACGGCAGGTTCAACTCCCTATAAAGATATTTGTGAACTGGAAGCCGGAACCTGGGCTTCAATTGATATTAATTCACTTGAATTGCGTCTGGAGAGATGGTGGTCCATATTTGATTTTTACCAAAAACAGGAATCTGTTAAATTTAATGATGCTCTTTTAGAACTAAATAATCTCTTAAATAAAAGCGTTTCATCCCGACTCTTTAGTTCTGATCTTGAGGTGGGGGCATTTCTCAGTGGAGGGATTGACAGCGGCATTATCACAGCCATTGCTAGTAACCATATATCAAAACTGAAGACTTTTACCATTGGTTTCGAGGGTATGTATGATGAATCGGAACTTGCTGAGATAGTATCTCGAAGATACGATACGGAACATATACAGATCGGGATAACTTTCGGTGATCTTTCAAATGATATTGAACAGATATTATCAAATTATGGTGAACCATTCGGGGACAGTTCAGCTATACCATCATTTTTAATAAGCAGGGAAGCAAAGAAATATATTTCAGTTGTACTCAACGGAGATGGGGCGGATGAGCTTTTTGCAGGATACAGAAGATATGTGCCCTTTGCACATTTTGACCTTTTTAAAACTGGAAATACGACCAGAACACTGGCAGGAGTAATCGCTTCCTTTTTACCTTTTCCGCGAAATAAACAGAGTAAATATAATTATATATATAGGCTGCTGGAATTGGCAGGAAAAGTACCGCTTATGAGCTATCTTTCATCTACTGTTGACACTTTTGAAGGTTATGAAAATATGCTTAATAATGATAGTCATCCATTTGATGTAATGAAAACCTTCATTGAAGAAATTAATAACTCCGGACTTTCCGGTTTGCAAAAAATCATGTGCATCGATTTTCAGTTCCTTTTACCAAACGACCTCCTGGTAAAAATGGATATAGCAACCATGGCCAACTCGCTGGAAGGAAGATCGCCTTTCCTTAGTAAAGAAATTCTTGAGTATGCTCCTTTATTGGATGACAGTTATAAGATTAGAGGATTAAATACAAAATTCATACTCAGGGAACTGGCAAAAAAATATCTGCCGAAAGTCATTACCAGCCAGCCGAAGAGAGGATTTGAAGTGCCTTTAAAAAAATGGATAGAAACTGATCTCAGAGAATTGGTTTTTGACTATCTGTCAGGAAATACTCTGTCACAAGAATTTGTCAATAAGAACTTTATAATGAATCTGCTTGAGAACAGAGCATCTGTTGCACCCGAAAAACGAGCTAAAATGCTATGGTATATGATGGCTCTTGAGATCTGGTACAGAAAATGTTATTTGAAATAATGAGCAAAAAAGTAGCACTGGTTGAAAATTTCGGACTCGATTTTCTTAATTTCAGAGTTCCGCTGGCGAAATTTCTCCAGGAGAAAGGATTTGAAGTTTACGCTATAATCCCTGAGGATGAATATAGTGGTTATGTAAAAGATACAGGAGTAAATACCTTGATCTATAAACTTAAAAAAAATACTTTCAATCCCTTGTTATTTATTGGATCAGTCAGGAAACTAAAACAATATCATAAAGAACAAAGATTTTCGATCATACATGCTTTCAGACTCCAGCCTAACATTATTACGAGTTTTGCATTCGCTTTCAGTAAAGATACATGCCTGATCAATCATATAACCGGACTGGGATTTGCTTTTGCCGGAGACGGTATTAAATCATTTTTTTACAGGGTAGCTATATTATCACTGTACCAGATGTCGGCTTTTTTTACTGATAGGCTGATTGTGCAAAACAGTACTGACTTTAAAATCATTTCGAAATTATTATTTACCAAAGGCAAAATATTTCTGATAGAGGGAAGCGGTGTTGATTTAGAAAAATTCTGCAGGAATAGAGTAGATTTAAAAATAGTTGCAAATTTTAAAGCTAAATTGCATTTTAAACCCGGGGATGTTATTATTTCCTTCACAGGCAGACTTCTGATTGAGAAAGGTATTATCGAATTTCTTGAGGTTGCAGATATCTTGACCCGACGTATTAAAGGAATAAAGTTTGTGATTGCCGGATGGTTTGACAAGAATAATCCTTCATGTATAACGGCCGCCAGATTAAATGAATTTCTAACTAACAGAAATATAATCTTTCTGGGACTTACATTAAATATCAGAGAGTTATTATACTTAACCGATATTTTTGTTTTACCTACTTACAGAGAAGGATTCCCACGGTCTGTTTTGGAAGCGATGGCAATGAATCTGGCAGTGATCACTACCTGCGTTCCGGGTGCAAGAGATACTGTAATAAACAATTTTAACGGACTTTTAATTCCTGCGAAGGATAACACTGGATTAGAAAAAGCGATACTTGAACTTATCTCTGACCGTGAACTTTGTATGAAAATGGGAGAGAATGGAAGAATGCTGGTCGAAAATAGATACAGATCCGATTTGATCTATAATAAAATATTGAATGTATACAGGAATATCTGAAAAATATTTTAAGACGGGGAGGGTTTTGTTAATTGTAACCTTGTTTTTGATTTCCTTTCCGCGTTCATGGTCTTTATATCCACTGGGTTTATTCCTTTTTGCCGGGCTTTTGCTCTGGATAAAACATTTTAATTTGAATTATCATATTTTAAAGAGAAATCTGCTTATTCTCATGCCGCCAGTCATTTATTTCCTCTTACATCTTATAAGTCTTATTATTCAATCAGGGAATATTACGCTTATTACAGACAGATTAATGTTTTTACTGGTTCCTGTCTTTGGTATACCTCTTTTTATGCATTTTAATGCAGATGATGATATCGTTTTTTTCAAGGCTTTTACTGCTGGGATAATTATGGTTTCGATAGTTTTAGTTTTCAGGATAATCATTTTCGTCAACAAGCTTGTTCCTGCGGATATGAACTTTATTGATTATGCAGTTCTTCATAAGTATTGGTTCTTTTCAGCACATTTGTCTGTATTTGAACATCCGACATATTTTTCAATGAAAATAATATGGGTGCTTCTGATCTTTATCTTTGCTCATGAAAGATTGAAAATCAACAATATGACATTATTTATTTTATCAGTTTTTCTTTCATGTTTTTTGGTTTTTATAGCTTCCCGATCATCTATGGTTTTTTGGGTTGTTATTGCTATTTGTTTCATTGTACAATTATATCGAAAGAAGTTGATTAAAGGAATATACCTGTTTATTATAATACCTGTGTCTGTTTTTCTTGCGGTTATTTCTCTTGAAAAAAACGGAAGAATAAACGATGCAATAAGTGAGATAAGGATAAAGTTGAATGAAGGTGGTTTTGAGTGGAAAAATATTGACCAGAGAACCAGGGAATGGTATACAGCCATACAGGTTATAAAGGCAGATCCATTTGGAGGAGCTGGTTTTGTGCAAATTAAGGATAGAATGAGAGAAGAGTATTTAAAGCATGGATTTTATGAAGAAGCGAAACTTAATCTAAATGCTCACAATCAGTTTCTTGAAGCCCAGATGACTTTTGGAATTGCCGGAACGGTTTCTTTGCTATTGATGCTATTTGCTCTTCTTTATAGGAAAAGACTTCTTGAATTTCCGGAATTAGCTTTTTCTTTCGTTATAATGATCTCATTTTTTCTGATGTTTGAATCGATGCTCAATCGTCAGTGGGGAGTTATGTTCTTTTTAATATTTTATTTTATCCTGGCAAATAGGGCGGAAAAATCTGATACGACTGTTATGTATCCTTAAAAATCTTATAACTATTATTAAAAAAATTTAGCTCAGGATCAAAACTTGCATACATTTGTATTATGTTCAATTATATGCCTATATCTATACATTTGCCTGCCTGGGCTTTAACTTCAGCAGGCCTGCTTTTGTCATTCTTTATTACATTTTATGGTATACCATCAGTAGTTAAGATAGCACAAATAAAGAGTCTTTATGACATACCTAACAATCGAACTTCTCACAGTGAACCAACCCCTCGATTAGGAGGGGCTATGGTTTTCGCAGGTGTAATATTATCATCCGTCCTGTTCACCGGATTGGATAATGCTATTGAACTTAAATATATTATTGCAGCATTGCTTGTACTTTTCTTTATAGGATTAAAGGATGATATAATAACACTTCAACCGGTCAAAAAAGCCGCAGGTCAATTGATTGCCTCTTTGATCATTGTAGTTTTAGGTGGAATCAGGATCTGTCTAAACTGCGAATTGACTAATGTTATCGATTTGTACTATTTGCTGAGTATCTTAATTTCACTGGTTCTGGTTATGATTCTTATAAATAGCCTGAATCTCATTGATGGAATAGATGGCCTGGCTGCGGGGGTTGGTATTATATCATCTTTTTCATTCGGGATATGGTTTATCCTGAATGACCAGATCTCATTTGCAGTGATCTGCTTTGCTTTGACCGGTTCATTATTGGCTTTTCTTTGGTACAATATCTTCAGTAAAAAGTATAAAATATTTCTTGGTGATACCGGCTCCATGGTAATAGGATTTCTCCTGGCGGTATTTCTGGTAAGATTTCTTGAATTAAATTTAAATAGTACGGCAACAGAAACATTTAAGGTAGCCCCCTCACTGGCACTGGCAATTCTGATTGTCCCGGTATTCGATGTATTCAGAATAGTTTTTGTGAGGGTTATTCACAAAAAATCACCGTTTTATGCGGATAATAATCATATTCATCATATGGTACTTAAGCTGGCCGGTTCACATCTTAAGGCAACAATGGTTATACTGATTGTGAACATCATACTAATATTGATGGTCGTATTTCTAAAATCACTCGGGAATGGAATACTTATATCCTTTCTTCTGCTTATTTGCATCTCACTGTCCTTGATACTTACCGTACTTATGAAAAACGGCAAACACAAAGAAAACAAACTTTGTTGATTGTCCAGAATGTAAATTACTCCTGAATTTTAGTACATTTTATATGCTTCTTCCAGCGTGTTTCGGTTTCTTATAAGGATAATAAGTATTATTGTCATAAAGAAAATTACCGGTATAATAATCTTTCCATAATATAATAAACCATTCTTTGGTCGGAATGGTGGAGTGAAATCATTAAGTATGGTAATAAGCTCCGCATAAATAGTTTTGTTACGCTCAATTTCCTGCTTTCTGGTAATCAATTCAGAAATATCATTATGCAATAGTTGTGTTTGATAATCTTGTAGAAAAATCATCTGGCCTCCTTCTTTTGGCATCAGTCTCCTTGATTCTTCAAAATATTTTACCTTCTGCAAACTGTCAAGTTGTTCCACTTCGTAATTAATTCTTATCAGCAAATCATTATAGTGTCTGAGCCTTAATTCGTTCTGATCCCTATAGAACTGGTTATTATTGATGTAATATATTATCCCATTCCTGATGCCTGATAATTCGTGCGGATTTGATGTTTTTACCCTTATAGCAAACCTGTCCCGCATTCTTACATTTATAGTATCCAGAACGCTATGTCTGTCTCTGAAGTCTATGTAATCCGGGATATTGTCGAAACCTTGATCAATAATCCAGAATGCTTTTATATCCTTAATATTATAAACTTCATCTCTATTTATCGAAAGTGCTGAGGCTAGTTCATCAGAGTTTTTTTCTCTGCAGAACGTATGGAGTCTGTTAATATAACCGATCATTTCTGCATTTGATACGGTATTACTCCTCAAAATAATTTCAGATGTATAAAATTTTGATGAGGAAAATTTTAACAAATATGAGATTCCAACTCCAATAAAAAGGCTTACGGTCAACAAGATCCAGTTTTTAACAAAAAAAAATAAGATGTACAGAACTCCTTTACCCAGATTTTTGAAACCTCTTCCGACTGATCTACTTAATCTGCCGAATATGTCAGCAAGATCAATCTCGTCATCATTGCTTTTCTTAAGTCCTTGATTTTCAGACATATTTTATTCTAAGGTTAATTCATTACAAAAGTAAAAATAATACGAATTA
>DNOQ01000506.1 GCA_003501665.1 Bacteroidales bacterium
CTGCAACAAATATGTATCGTGCAGGCATTAAAGCGCTCAATATAATGAGGATAACGGGACACCGGAGCGAAAAAACATTTCTACGATACATCAGACAAACGAACGAGGAGGTAGCTGAAGAACTTGCACAGCACCCGTATTTCACAGGCAATTCACTGAAGGTCGCCAACTAAGGAAATCCAGGCACACAAAAATAGACGTCCTTTTGTCAAGGACAAGAGAGGAAACCTCTCCTGATTTATAAAAACAGGCAAATACAATTTTTTTATTAACACAGGCTGATTAAACTTTGCTGTAATTATTTGATATATAAATAATTACAAAACAGGGATAATTGCTCTAATTTCATATTATTCCTTATATATCTGATTTTCAATAAAATAATATGAAAGCTGTGTTAATATCATATATAGTAATTTTCTTGCATTTCGCTCCCTAAATCTGTATCTTAGGATAACCCGGTGAGATCTCAACAAGATTTTGTTTTGGTTGGCTTAGCTACTAAAGCTACCCGACCAGAACTGGAATGACTATGTTTTAATTTTAAAACCAACTAAAAAATGAGAAATAACATCGTAAGTATTCCAAAGATCCCTGAGTTTGTAAATAATGCGACTTCAACTTTACAGGAATACAGTGATAAACCGCTGTATACCCTGACAATCTCTCAACTCTCGGACCTAATCAAATTGTGGGTCTATCAATTTCAGACGGAGGTATTAGGTGACACCGCCTCAGAGCCTAGGTACCTGACTCGGAAGGCAACAGCGAAATTACTTCACATTTCTTTGCCAACCCTTGATAAGTATACAGAACTAGGGATTATTCAAGGACAGAGGGTTGGCTCCCGCATACTGTATAAGGAGGATGCCATCGAGGAAGCATGTAAAGCTATTGAAACAAAAAAATACCAGGGATAGCATGAGCAGGAGAAAAGCTATAAGGCTAAAGTGCCTGGACTGTTCGGGCAATGAATGCAATGAGGTGATTCATTGTAATATAACAAATTGCCCGTTGTACTCATTTCGCTCTGGAACGGGGAAACAGGATGCCAAGGCAAGAGATATAGCCATCAAAGCCTATTGCGTGTATTGCATGAACGAGCATCCGAGGGAAATAGCACTGTGTATCTCACCCTATTGTTCCCTGTTTCCTTATAGGGGTTACAATCGTGCCAAAAAGACCGCTGTTGTCAAAAAAATAGCATATAGAGGCATTAACAAGCATGATCATCCTGAAGTGATACAAGAACATCACTCTAGCGAGAAAATCAGTATTAAGGCCTTACGTGCTGGTCAATTGGCAGGTGAAAGCAACAATGAAGCCTAGCCATCAACTCCCATCAAAGTATGAGTAGAGACATAAAGAAACCTGAAATTAAATTACTAATTCCCGAGATACTCATCCCCTTGCTAGATGAGCTTGATATAAATCCCCCGGAAATTGTAGGATACAAAAGGAGCAGGATGGAATATCTGATCTCAACTATCCTTACTCATAAGCAAGATAAACATGCTGGAGCATACTCTGTA
The DNA here is from genome assembly GCA_003501665.1 of Bacteroidales bacterium. Classification (GTDB taxonomy): domain Bacteria; phylum Bacteroidota; class Bacteroidia; order Bacteroidales; family VadinHA17; genus LD21. Next base: position 1,533 of record DNOQ01000506.1, read on the forward strand.
CTGAATATGAAGTACCTGATTAATGTTGTGCCAAGAGCAAACTATTATATGAAATACCTTCATGATGCAGGTATTGTTGAGTGGAAAAATTACAGCGTTGGTCGAAACTCTCGGTTATATCGGTTAAAAAAACAATATGATGGTCATACAGAAGAAATAGTCCTCAAAGATGAGAAACTACTTGGGAGGATAAGGAAGAGTCGAGAGAAAATGACAACATATAATTCGACATCGTACCCTGAACTCAGAAAATATGTAGAAAGTGTTACAATGGATTTTCAGGCTGCCAGACATACAATCGAGGAAAAGTATCAATATAATCTCATTGCCAGTAATTCTAATGCAGAACCGAGGCGCACATATTCCTACGGGGAAGTTATTAAGATAGAGGCGAGGCAAATGTCCTTTAAAGTAAGTCCTACAAACGGACGGCTTAACACAAACTTTACGCGGTTACCCAATGAACTTGTGTGTACTTTGACCATAGATGGCAACCATTTAGTTGAACTGGATATGGCAAATTCGCAGCCTTTGTTAGCTGCCGGAATATTTGATCCTCACCCGGGTGTTGAACAAATAATGAGGAGTGTCATAGGCAATCAACTAACAACCAATATCATAGGCCTCCAGTTATCAAGAAGTAAGGATGGGATTATGTATACAGACCTTGTAACAAGTGCGGAATTTTATGATTATATGATGGCTAAGTTTACTGAGAAGGGTATCCCATTCATCGATAGGGATGACTTCAAGGACAAGCTGTTTACTGTTTTCTATGGACGTAATGGTTCCATCCACTATTCCGATGGGGTCAAGATTTTTCGTGAGGAATTTCCAAATGTCTTTAGGGTATTCTGGGCTATCAAGCACGGGTACCATAACCAACTGCCTATATTGCTTCAGATTATAGAAAGCCATACCTTTCTGGACTGTGTATGTCCGCAAATTTTGAGAGCATATCCTAACATACCCTTCATAACCAAGCATGATAGTCTCTTACCTGTAGAGACTCTCGTCAACCCAGTTAAAGAGGATTTTGAGAGGTTGGTTTCGGATGCTATTGAACAGGTGATAGGACTTAAACCGGTCTTGCGATGGAAGTCCAGTGGTCAATCAAGTACTATTTTGCCGGTTTTTGAGGAGAAAATCTCTCATACGTAATCTCACCCCTTCTCAATCCCTCTAACTCTCTCTATTCTTAATATCTTATTCTCCCTCCTCCCCATCTCTCTCTCCATTATGTGTACCATATCTCTGTAATAGATGAACAGGTTATTGAGTTTTCCCCTGATTGTATGTCGCGTAATGATGGAAAAACAACAATTGGTTCAATAATCTATCTAGCAAAAGAGGCATGAATAAAAGTTGGCAGATGGAAGAAGGAATAGTGCAATTATGGTTACCTTTAGTAGATATATAAACGAGTTTTATGCGCAAGGCAATGCCAAAATCTGACATTTTCTATCTGGAAAAATTATATCAACTTTGAATATATTTGATTAAGTGAGAAATATCAACCAAATAATACCAATAGAAACTGAAATCTTAAAGTGGGCCAGAAAAAGGCTCAATCTTGAAATCGCTGAGGTTGCACATAAAATTGGGAAAAAACCTTCAGAGGTAACTAACTGGGAAAATGGCAAATCACTTCCATCTCTTGCCCAACTAGAAGAACTAGCCTATGATGTATACAAAATTCCTCTCGCGACTTTCTTTTTATCAGAAGTACCTCAGGAGCCGAAAATAAACCAACAATTTAGGACTATTCCTGATTCTGAAATTGATAATCTCCCTCCAGCATTTATTATTTCAGTAAAAGAAGGCCAGTACTATCAAGCCGTCCTAAGAGAATTGTTTGATAATAAAAATCCTGTTCCAAATCCACTATTTAAGGCTATTGGAAGAGTTGAGAATACTTCCCTTCAAAAAGTTGCCGACACAATAAGAGAAAAACTATTAATTAGTTTGGAAATTCAATCCTCTTTTAAAGATTCAACTGAAGCTTTTAAATACTATAGAAATGCGCTAGAAACAAGCGGAATATTTGTATTTCAGCAGACTTTAAAAACGATTTGTAGAGGATATTCATTGTACGATAGTGAATTCCCAATTATTGTGGTCAATAGTTCTGAAATAAGTGACACTGGTAAGAACTTTACTTTATTTCATGAGTTTTGCCACTTATTACATGCCACTGGAGGTATCTCAAACGAATTTACTTATCAATCGACTAATAATATTGAAGTGATTTGCAATAAGTTGGCATCTCTCATTTTGGTGGATACACATGAATTACTAGATGAACTAAAGCTTAAGCAGATTGATCCGAAACAAGTATCTGATTTGCAGCTTGGTATTATTTCAAAGAAGTTTAGAGTAAGCAAAGAGGTTATCCTTAGAAAATTGCTTGATCTAGATCTTACAACCCAAAAGTTCTACCTAGAAAAAAGAAAAGAATGGCTATCATCTCTTCCATTAAGAAAAAAATCAAAAGGTGGTAATCATTTTAATATTAAGCTTTCTAAACTAGGTTATAATTATTCTTCAATAGTATTGAGAAATATGTACTCTGGTAAAATATCAAAATACCAAGCTTCTGAATACCTCAATACCAAGATTAATTATCTACCTGTAATTGAGAAACTAGTATTCAAATGATAGGCTTCTTTAATCCAAAATATGTAATCGACACAGGCCCATTAATTGACCTTAAGGATTACTATGCGGATGTGTTTGTAACCCTTTGGGAAAACCTTGATAGCCTTATTCGTCAAGGTGATCTTATTTCATCATCAGAGGTGTACCGTGAACTTAAAAAACGTGATGATGAGGCTAAGGCAATTGCGGACAAATACAAATTCATATTTAGAAAACCTGAAGTTGAGGAACAACGTTATGTGAAAGAAATATTAGCCAATCATAGGGAATTAATTAAGCAAAAGAACATTGACGGAGGATTGCCTGTTGCTGATCCTTTTATAATAGCCCTGGCTATTTGTAATAACGCTGTATTAATTACCTCTGAACTTTTTAAGATTAATTCTCATAATATTCCTAATATCTGCAAAGAGTACAAAATTGAATGCATCAATTTAAAAGGATTTTTCATCCGGGAGGGTTGGAAATTTTAATGCCCATCTCATAACAGGTCGGTATAGGTCATTGCCTTCGGGCAGCGATAACGATGTAATGAAAAGATTAATCTGTAATGGCTGCCCGGCTCATGCTCTTGGTGTCATGGTTTTTGCCATCGCGATAAATTTTCAACGAAATGAATTGGGAAATTCTTTCTGGTGGTGATATATCGTCGATTTACGGTTGCATTTTACCAGCGCAAAATTCTTTTCCTGTTCCGATAGCTCTTTATTCGAGCAAAAGGTGTCAGTGAATCCAAGGTACTTTACCTGAATAAGCAGCCCTTCCCGCGGAGATTTGGAAAGCAGTTTATAGGGTACGTAGCGAGAAGGCTTCATATTTATCAAAATTATGTTGCATATCAGGCTGCCAAACTATAAATTTGTTTAATCACACTCTCATGTTAAACCGACTAAAACCTCACCCAAGAGGGGAGAAACAATATTTAATTCTTTTTTTATGTACACTGAGTTTCAGCAGGTTTTAAAGGTTGATCTTGTTTATACCAAGGTTGTTAATTTTTCTTTGCATCAGAATCACATCCCGATCGTTCGGAAGTTCAGTATCACTAATCTGACAGAGCATGCTTTTGACGACCTGAATATCCGGTTTACATTCGAACCCGAATTCGCCTCTGCTAATCCATTAATCCTTCAAAATTTAGATGGTGGTGAAGCATTCCAGTCTGACAATGTTGAATTGAGACTTTCTGCCGCCTTTCTTTCCGAGCTTACGGAAAGAATATCAGGTCAGGTGAAAGTGAAGATTGAAAGTAAAGATCAGCTCCTGTTCGAAAATCAGTATGTGATTGATATCCTGGCATTCGATCAGTGGCAGGGTTTTTCAATGCTGCCGGAAACGCTTTCCTCATTCATCACTCCAAATAATCCCAATATCGCAGATATTGTAAAAAGAGCTTCATATTGTTTAAATCAGTGGACAGGATCACCTTCACTGGATGAATATCAAAGCCGGAACGCTGATCGTGTCAAGAAACAGATGGCCGCTGTTTTTGAAGCTATACGGGAACTGGGAGTTATATATTGCACGCCACCTTCTAACTTCGAGGAATCAGGCCAGAGGATTCGCATGGTTGATGCCGTACTGAACCAGAAACTGGCCACCTGCCTTGATATGGCGCTGCTATATGCATCATGCCTTGAAGCGATTGGGATACACCCGATAGTTGTTTTTATAAAAGGGCATGCATTTGCAGGGGGATGGCTTATCGATGACACCTTTGCCGATATCGTGAATGACGATCCCGCTCTTTTATCAAAGAGAATTGCGGAGGGGATAAATGAAATTCTTCTGGTGGAGACCACCGTCATGAACTCAGGGACCAACGGTTCGTTTGATGATGCGATAAAGTCAGCCAGCTATCATCTCGCAAAGAGTGATGAATTCTTAATGTTCATTGACGTCAAACGATCAAGGTATACCGGCATCAGGCCACTGCCCCAGAGAATTAAGACGGAAACGGGGTGGACGTTCGAGGAGGATACTAAAACCATTCCATTCTCAGGGCCGCCTGAAGAGATACATGCCGGAGGCAAGCCAGTGACAGATGATGGTAGGGCGTTAACCAAGCAACTGCTCTGGGAAAGGAAATTACTCGATCTTAGCCTCAGGAACAGTTTGCTGAACACAAGAATTACAAACAGGACGATCCAACTGATATCGGTGAATATGAACAAGCTGGAGGATGCTCTTTCAGAAGGTGCTGAGTTCCAGTTTCTGGCCAAGCCTGATGGATGGGATAATCCGTTGCGACAGGGTGGCATTTATCAGTCCCTGAGCCAAAGTGATCCTGTAATAGATCTTGTCAGTAGGGATATGTCACAGGGCCGCCTGCGCACATACCGGAATGAGAATGACCTTACGCAGGGCCTTACGAACCTTTACCGTGCCTCGCGGTTGTCTCTTGAGGAGAATGGCGCAAATACCATGTACCTTTGTATGGGCCTTATTAAATGGTTTGAAACTCCTTCCAGCGAACAGCCAAGATTTGCGCCGCTAATTCTTTTACCTGTCGAATTGATAAGGAAATCAGCCCAGAAGGGGTATGTCGTGCGAAGCAGGGAAGAGGATGCACTCATAAATATCACCCTGTTGGAAATGCTGAGGCAGGATTTCAGAATAATCATTCCAGGCCTTGACCCTTTGCCCCGTGATGAGAGTGGCATTGACGTTAAGGTGATCTTCAACACTGTCAGGGAGGCAATAATGCGGGAGAGGCGCTGGGATATCGAAGAGCAGGCGATCCTGGGCACATTTTCCTTCAACAAGTTTATAATGTGGAATGATATCCATAACAATGCCGGCAAGTTGGCGGAGAATAAAATTGTTGCCAGCCTTATATCGGGTAAGGCTGAGTGGAATGTGGAATCCAATCAGTTTATTGACGAAGACCTTGACACGAAGCATCATCCCGCAGATACCGCCTTTCCGCTGAGTGCTGACTCCTCCCAAATGGAGGCAGTTTACGCTGCCGGCAGTAATAAGAGCTTCATTCTGCACGGTCCTCCGGGTACAGGCAAGTCGCAGACCATCACAAATATTATTGCCAATGCCCTTTATACAGGAAAAAAGGTGCTGTTCGTGGCAGAAAAAATGGCTGCTCTCTCGGTTGTTCAGAAAAGGCTTAAGGGCATAGGCCTCTCACCTTTCTGCCTGGAACTGCACTCAAATAAATCCAGGAAGTCATATTTTCTGGAGCAGCTGAAGAAGACGTCTGAATTGGTCAGGAAAAGTTCACCTGATGACTTTCAGTCCGAGGCTGAACGGATAAGCACCGTCAGGAAAGAGCTCAACGGCTATGTGAAAGCGCTCCATAAAAGGTATCCTTCAGGACTTTCCCTGTTTGAAGCCTTTTCAGGCTATGCCTTCCTGCCCGGGTTTCTCCCCGTAATGAATTTTGAGAGAGGTGTCATCGATACTCTTACCAGGGAGAAGATTATAAATTGGACAGAGGTTGCTGAAGAGCTTCAGTCGGCAGGATCAATGTGCGGTCAGCCTCACGGTCATCCCCTGACAGGTATCAGGGCACTGCAGTATGACCCCCGTACCAAGTCAGGAGCTCAGGAGCTTCTTGACAGGTATGCTTCGGCACTGATGGCGCTGAAGTCAGCAGAGGCGGAAACCTGTGATATTGCAGATATCAGCGTACCCGTGACACAAAGACGCCAGGCAGCCGCCCTGAACAATATATGCAACATTCTGGTCTCTGTGCAGGATGTCCCGTCATTGCTTCTGAACCCTGATAATTCTGATGAGATACTGGACCTGACCATCCGCGTTTCTGAGAATGGCCTCAGACGGAATAAGTACAGAGATTCACTTCTGGGGATATTCAACAGAAATATTCTAAAGGTGGAAGCCTTGAAGTATAAAACCGAATGGAACATATCGCTGTCAAAATGGCTCCTGCCGAGAGTGATCGATCAGAACAGGATAAGGAGATCATTGAAGATACTGTCACTGGACAGAAAACTCCCCGGGGCAATGGTGTTGCCTGCCCTGAATGAAATAATTGAATATCAGAAGGAACAAGGGCAAATTGACGCTAACGAAGTGCTGTTGGCGCCCATTCTGGACCAGAGATGGAATAAGGGCGAGGCAGACTGGTCGATAATTGAAAGCGACTGCAAGACAGTGCTTCAGCTGAAGAATTGGCTGGCTGAAGTCTTCGATGATCCTGCCGAGGTAAGTATCTCCAGACGCTCACTGGCCGGCAAACTGCAGCAGGGCCATGCCTCATTTCTTGAGGTTCATGGGAAAAAGCTCCGGAACTACCCGGACTGTTTTGAACAGTGTCGGGCAATCGAAAAAGAATTAAACCAGCTCCTCACGATCAGCTTTGAAGATCTGGATGCTCCGGGTGAAGACTATACAGGAAATCTGCTAAATTACTGTTGGGCATGGAGATCGGGTCTTGATAAACTGCGTGACTGGGTAGCGTGGAACCAGATAAGACAAAAGGCCGTGGATCAAGGGTTGTCACAGCTTGTCCTGCTTTATGAGAAAGGTGACGTCAATGGCACAGATCTGGTGAGCTTCCTGAAGAAAAACATCTACCGGAATTGTGCTGATCATATTATAGGGCAGGATGGTCAGCTTTCGGAATTTAACGGCAAGCTGTTCGAAGACAAGATCCGTAAGTTCAGGCAGCTGAATGAACGGTTTGAGAACCTGACGAAAGCTGAAATATATGCCAGACTGGCATCAAGGGTCCCGAATTTTAACCTGGCTGTTGCTAAAAGCTCCGAGCCAGGGATCTTGCTTAGAAACATAAGCAATGGAGGCAGAGGCACAAGCATAAGGAAGCTGTTCGACAAAATCCCGGAACTGCTGACAAGGATGTGCCCTTGCATGCTCATGAGCCCGATATCAGTGGCGCAGTACATCAATATGGAAAACTTCAAGTTTGACCTGATCGTCTTTGATGAGGCTTCTCAGATGCCTACCTGTGAAGCAGTGGGGGCGATCGCCAGGGGAAATAACCTGATAGTCGTGGGTGATCCAAAACAATTGCCACCGACAAATTTCTTTTCCACGAACAATATCGATGAGGAGAATCTGGAAAAAGAGGACCTGGAAAGCATTCTGGATGACTGTCTCGCATTAGCATTGCCCTCAAAGCATTTGCTCTGGCATTACAGGAGTAAGCATGAGAGCCTGATAACTTTCAGCAACTCTCATTACTACGGGAACAGCCTGATGACCTTTCCTTCTCCGGACGACCTGACCTCAAAAGTTGAATTCATTCATGTTCAGGGGTTCTATGACAGAGGTAAGTCCCGGCAGAACAGGCATGAGGCAAGGGCGGTCATTGAGGAGATAACGCGCCGGCTCACTGACCCTCTGCTTAAAGGCAAAAGCATCGGGGTGGTCACATTCAGCTCGGCCCAGCAGATACTGATCGATGACATGCTGAACGATGCCTTCAGAAAAAGCCCGGAGCTGGAGTTGGCTGCCGATGAACTGTACGAGCCGATCTTCATTAAAAACCTCGAGAATGTGCAAGGAGATGAGAGGGATATCATTCTTTTCTCGGTAGGATACGGGCCTGACAAGGACAACAAGATCTATCTGAATTTTGGTCCGCTTAACAGGGACGGAGGCTGGCGCAGGCTAAACGTTGCCGTCTCAAGGGCAAGGCTTGAGATGAAGGTGTTTTCCACCATCAGGTCTGATCAGATCGACATTACCCGCTCGTCATCAGAGGGTGTCGCAGGGTTAAAAGCATTCCTCGAATTCGCTGAAAAAGGCAAGTATTCCCTGCCGGTCATAAAAAGAAAAAACAACGGACAGGGCTCAGGTCTTACTGACCGCCTTGCAGCAAAACTAAAAGAGAGAGGCTACAATGTCAATACAAACATAGGGTGCTCCGGATTTAAAATAGACATAGGAATTACTCATCCTGATCTTCCTGCGGAGTACATACTGGGTATCCTCTGTGACGGCCAGAATTACAAAGAATCAAGGACCGCCAAAGACAGGGAGATAATCCAGACCGATGTGCTCAACGGGCTGGGCTGGAAAATACATAAGGTCTGGTCCTGTGACTGGTGGGATGATGAGGACAGAGTGCTGGAAGAGATCAGAAAGACCGTTGAAAAGGTCAGGCACTCTGAGCCGGATGGTCAGGAGGATGAATCTGAGCCTGACTCTGAACCTTTAAGAAGAGCTGCGGTACGTAATCCGCTTAATAATTTTGGACAGGCAAAAACAAACCCACCTTCTGTGAGCTCGAATAAAAATCGCCTAAACTATGAGGTCTTAATTCCCGCTATTCACATCAATAAGTCGGATCCAGATCTCCTCAAGAGGTATGATTTATACGGAAAGGTAATGGCAGATATCAGATCAGTTCTCAGCAAAGAGGCTCCCATAAGCAAGGAGNNGATGCCTACCTTGTATCAGTCTTTGCACAGATGAAAATCAAGCATACGTATGCCGGAAGGCAATTCTTCTGGGATGAAAGCCAGGACCCTGATTCTTATATTTATTACCGTTTTGCCGGTAAGGGAATGTTCAGACGTGAAGCAGAAGATATACCTCCTGAGGAGATATCAAATGCGGTTCATGAGATCCTCACCAACTCGATTAGCCTGAACTATGACGATCTTATAAGGGATACTGCCCGGATTTTTGGATTTGAACGTTTGGGTGATAGTGTGAGAGCATCAATGATCAGAGGGATCGACAAAGCAGTTAGCCGGGGTTTTGCCAGAATGGAGGGCGATCGTGTCTCAACTGCAAATGCTGGTCTCATTGACCACATTCAGCCGGTCAGATTGACATAATTATATTAACTTATACATCAAGGATTTAGCTCCGGCCAGAGATGGTCAAATTATTCCGACGAAAGGTGGTAATGGTCACCGGTTCTTGCACTCTACCAGGGGCTGAAGGAATTTGACTACTGGCGTTTACACAAAGTATTCAAAAGACACTCATTTAAAGGCTTTCAGATGCTCCATAAATAGGTATTTGGCAGGAAATTCAGTGAAATTAGGATTGGGTATAAAAGCATAGCTGGCTTCACTTCCCTGAACTTGTATTTTAACAATAGGAATAGTCTCTAATTTGGTATATTTTGAATTAATTAATTCATCCGGACTTTGAACACTGATCATGAAATGTTTTGGATCGATATTAACGTCAAGGTTAGGCTTATTTACATTTATTGGACAAAAAGCACCAACCGAAATCTCATTGATTCCAAGTTCTCCAAAATATGTGCATTCAATCTCTTCGCCATCTTCGAGGGTTATGACTACACCCGCTTCATTTTCCAGATAACTTCCAATTAGAGACTTGTCAACCGATAGACAAAAAATTACTCTCTCCAGATCATCTGGCTGAAAACTAACAATGACGCAAAATTCATTCACAAAGAAATTACCGTTTTCTGAGACAAAAGGTACTGTAGAAAACTCAGTGAATACTTCTCCTAAATCAGTTTTTGGATCAATGTTTTGACCTGCTATTTTAACCAATGTTTCATTTGGAGCAGATTCCTCAGCATTATTAATATTTTCTACGATGAATGTATTGCCAGAATCCTGCTCCCAAAATGCATCATCAACAGGTCTCCTAATTGACCTCATTAGTTGTATAATTTCGTCAAGTCCATTGACAATTCCAGACCCATCCCTTCCCGGCAAGAGTGCAAAGGTCAATTCTTCAGAACAATTAAGACATTTACACTTAATATAATCGCCTGTAGGCGAAACGTTATTGAAGTCCATTTTGGTGCCAAAACACTTAACACAAACATCTATATCAAATGAAACTTTTATTTTTCCAATTAGGTCTTGATATTTGAGACGAATATTATCAAGTATATTCATGTTTACTGTCCAATTCTCCGTTTTTATTATATCCTCTTGTTCACTTGTCATATCTGTATTTCTTATAGTTAGGTGACAACATCTTACATTAAAAGTATTATCAAATATTGGGCTAGCCATATTTGTCCTATAATTTGGCTGGCCCAACCTGGTAATGATCTCCGGCTTATGCAAATATATTAATTCTTCAGGGCAAATAAGTTTAATCCCATTCAGGTAAGGGCGTCCTTACGACCCTGATATCCCAATAATAAAAGTCTCAACGAACCCTTTTATCTTGTCAAGTATTCGATCTCCGGTTTTCTTACGCTGTAAAAGTGTAGGCCTTTCACTATCAAGAAGTGCCAG
>DNOQ01000519.1 GCA_003501665.1 Bacteroidales bacterium
TTATTGGAATCCCTGGGATTAAAGAAATCCATGTTATCAAGCCGTGTGGCATCAAGTCCATGGTCCGAGAGGTAGCTCCGGTCCACAAGTCCCGCGTAAAGTTCCCTGATCTTCTCCTCGTCTGCCTTGCTTTTGGCAAATGTGCTGACTATATCATCAACGGTTGTATCAATGATCTCACCTATAAGCCGGAGATCATTAAGCCTTATATCTGCTACATCGGAATTAAAGAATACCCTATTGGGATTGACGTTCTCAACATATAGATCCTCCAGGTTCCGTTCCTTAAAATATTTATATCCTATTTTTTGAAGAATAGCTCCTGATAAATTGAACTCTTCAAAGATTCTTGCATCAAGCTCCTGTATCATGTTATTATGTTCTGCACACTGCAGGGCACTGGTAAGCATTTCTGTTGCCTGTGCATCTTCCCGAGCACGGGATATAACAATACTTTTAGAAGGGTTGCTCCGGTATTGACCAATAAGGTTTTTGACAAGCTGACGGATCTGATTCTGTTTCAACGGTACCTTGCCCTGGTTCTTCAGGTAGGTTTCCTCTGTTATATAGTCACCTCCATTATCAGGATCCTCAATCTCGTCGCTCCACTGGTCCCCACGGTAATATTTTCTATTCCTGAGCCTTCTGGTACGAAAATCCCTTAAACTGTCCCAATACCGGCGACAATCCTCAAGAAGAGACATGTTCTCATTTACCTCATCGGAGATCTCCGAAATATTCTTCAGTGGAATGGTTTTCTGCTTTCTCATTCCAAGAGAACTATTGGTGAATCCCTGTAGTTGTTCTCGTGATGTAATTATCTTCATATTATTTACCTCCCATATTCTTCTTTAAGATCTTTTATGTCGCTTATACACTGCCTCATTAGCGAAATTCCCCTGTAATTACCTTCAACATCATCAAAGTCCGTATCCTTCTTCGCATCATTGAGGGCTGATTCGTAGTATTTGAATATCCCAACGTATTTCATCAAGTACTGATCACCCGTGATTTCCAGAGCTTTCTCGTATTGGCCCTCCTTGAAATAATTCGTGCTTAATGAACTGATTACCTTGCTGTCATCCCGCAATTCATAATATTCAGAGATAACGTCCCACTTCGCTTCGGGAATTTTCCTTATAAACCTATTGATAAAGGGCGTGTTACGGAAGTCTATATCCTGCTCAGGATCCAGTCCCTGTGATATTGTTGTTATCATATCAGAGAACACGGCTCCGGTGCCTCCGGTGTAACCTTTAAACAGATGCTCTAACGTGGACGGGTTGATGTCAAGAATACCTGGTACTTTGCCATGTTTCCCCTTGTAACTGTCATAGTAGTATTTGTATTTACTGTCACCACCTCCCCAGCGGAAGAGCATATCAGTTATGAACTTGGCAGCCGGACTTACGTTCTTCTTCCCAAGTCCCGCCCGGGCAAGTATCTTTTCCTGGTCCCTTGTAAACGGCTCGTTCTTTATTGTGTATCCCATGTAGTTGCGATTCTCACCTACTTCCCTCAATGGCTTGACAACCGTGGGAACAATAGGAGCAAGACTAAATTCTCCCGACTTCCAAAATCCTTCAATATCAACTGGCAAGAGAGAGGATCCGAAGTTTCCAAGGGCATGCATAATGCCATCCTTTACATTCATTCGTTTTGTTGCTATATCGAATCCTATGGCTCCCATGCTCTTGAACCCCCTCCAGAACTGTGGCAATGGGATGCTGAGATATTTATCCCCTTTAGGTTCGCCTCTGATCAATGCAGGGATATTCGGTATAACAAGGTAGTTCTGCCTCATGTAAGGATTGATGTTGTAGTATGAAGTCTCTTCATCATCATCAAACAGAGCGTTCATCATAGCTTCCAGGAATCCTAATGTGATAAATGATAATGCCACGGCGCTGAACTTACCGGTATAATTCTTCGCGAGTGCAAAGTTCTTCTGCATACTCTGTAATGCTACGTTAAAGAATGCAAACCAGGCATCCCAGGCTTTACTTCCCTTACCTTTACGGTTGAAGTTGACGGATGCTTCTTTTGCATCTGAAGCAGCGTCTTCTTTGGTATTTCCTGCAGCCAGTGATGTAAGGTAAACTGAGAAACGTGTTGCATCCTCAAAAACACGGTTCCAGTGTTCTATACCAACAAGAAATTTATGAGCCACATTTGTCATATCGCCCCTAAGTGTACCCTTACGGACCATCCGCTTAACTTCCTTGTTAATATCTTTTTCAATCTCTTCCGGAGTCTTTAAATGAGTGTATCCGGTTGCTCCTCCTGTTTTATAGAACTCATCAAGGCTACGGTCAATGCTGTTATTAAGGTTCGGGGTTCCAACAAGATACCTTATGATTGAAGGGAAAGCATGTTTATAATTACGGATCACTTTAAGCCCGGTTCCCTGCTTTATTGATTGTGTGATTGATGCCTCCTGGAAGTCACGTATGAAATTAGTAAATGGAAATACCACGTTCCATGATGTGTAAGCTGCCTTAAGTATGTTAGTAAGAGGAGCCATAATAGCCAGACCTCCGTGAATCCCTTTTCTTGTATCATCTCCCAATATGGTTAGAAGTGGGCGATACATATAGTTCTGTTTATTTAGGGATTGTGCAACCGGCAGGTTCCTCCCTTTAAAGATCATTACCATATCCCCTCCGGGCTTATGGACAATAACTTCGTGTTCGCGGGCCTGTGAAGGAGCTCTTAACCGCTCATGCTCACGGTATATTTTTGTTGTTGCTTCTTTATTTGCAAACATCTCCGGTGTTGGCCTTGTGAGAGTCGGTTCCCATTCATAGGATCCATCCGGGAGATGTACTTTCACATAATAAAGCTTTTTAAGGGTAGCCAGCTCATGTATCTCATTATTGCCAAGGTTACGGATAATAAGATTAAGCATTGAGTTATTGACCTCATTAGTGACTTGCTCTGATATCGCCTGGAACTCTACGTTGAGAATATATGCCAGTGGATTATCTGCAAGTGATTTTCTTCCCTCGGCATGGCGAAGAGAATGAGAGAATCCTCCACCTCTGGTATAGGCAAGTTCTTTTGCAGCTCCTTCCCTCCATCCGCGAAGAGGAACGAAGTGTTTGAACTTGTCCAGGTATTCTTTCTTCTGGTCCGGAGATATCTGCTGTCCGGCTTCCCATGTATCAAGTATTGTCGTATTGGCAGTGCGAAGCTTGCTCCACAGATCATTAATAAGCCTTTTGTCGACCTCGGATTCAAATTCTTTGACAATATCCCTGGCTAACTGGTCGGGATTTGAATATTTACCCTCCCTGTCAAATGGCATCACTCCGGAATAATCCTTATTCTGGATGCTCATTTCAAAATCGCTGATCTTATCGGGTTCGATCCCCTGATTTTTCTCAATGAACTCGCTCAATTCCTTCTCCCGGAATACCCGGTTTCGTTCAATGGCATGTTTACAAATTATATATGGAAGAATATTCTCCCCGGGCACACCATATTTTTTGATATTTGCCACGACACCGAGTACCGGTTTCATTTTATCCTCAAAGAAGTCATTGTATAATTTCTCCTGACGACCAAATGACAGGCTTGTATCACGGTAAGGTTTTGATTGATTATCCTGTTTGCCTCCGCGTTTTAGGACTTCTTCTTCAAACTTGCGAATCGGCAGACTGATATCCTGAATATATTCCCGGATCCCCTGTTTGGTTTCTTCAAGGGTGCGTTTTGTCTCTTTTTGTTTATAAACCTCTGCAGCCTGGTCAATCAACCTTTGATTGTACGCCTTGGCTATCCTGAACTTTGCATTTTTATAGTTATCAACGGCCTCAAGATATTCCTCTGCAGTATTAAAGTCACTTGCTTGTGGTTTTTGAAGGTTCTCCCGGCTTCGTCTGAGCATATCATGAATATCGTTCTCTGTATAGTTGATCTTAAACAGCTTCCGGAACAGCTGACGAATCTTTGCAAGTATCCTCTGGAATAGTGTTGGATTGACATTATCCTCTGCCATCATTCCAAGATATTCCTCTGAAATTGTTCTTTTATCCGTGGTGTTATATTGGTCCATGAGAAAGCTCCGGTCAATCTGAGGAATACTCCAGAAAAGGTCATCCAGTAACTTGTTATATTCCTCTTCTCCAAGAAGAGTTGGTAGTCCCTGGTGGGCAACGACTTCATGGAGAACTGTCTTTGTAACTTCCTCGATACCTCTCATGGTGTTTGTTGCCCGTATATCCTCCAGTAGTACATAAACGGTATCTGTCTGTGAGTCATATACCCCTGCGATTCGCTTATTACTTACAATGCCCTGACGTAATGCCTGTCTTTGTATTCTTTCTGGCAGTTGTGCCCGGGTGTTGATAACTTCTATTTTCGTGTTTAAGCTATCAGCGAGTGTTTTAACTCTATCACGGACTTCATTCTCCCAATTCTGCCTTGTTGATCCACTGACAACATCAAAGAGTAGGG
>DNOQ01000364.1:0-1306 GCA_003501665.1 Bacteroidales bacterium
ATGCCATCACAGGCGGACTGGCCGGTATTATCCTGGGCACCTGGATCTTCGCGGTAATGTATCCGGGACTGAAAAACGGCATTCTGAAAAAAGGTTATTTTGGGAATATTACATTACCATCAATGTTAAAGGTGAACGATTGGGTGGTGGTTGTGCCTGCCGCTGCCCTGATAGTTCTGTTGTCGTATTGGATCGAAAAGGCAGGCTTTTAAAAACATAACTAACTAAAATATATCAAAATGGAAAACAATCAGGACAATCCGAAGATTCTTAAAAATAAATATATACCAACTACTGAGTTTTATAGCCAGATAATTGACAGCCTGCAAGACTATTCAATTTTTACACTGGATAATGAATTCAACATAAACAGCTGGAGTTCCGGCTCAACAAAAATATTTGGCTACGAAACGGACGAAGTTATTGGAGAACCTTTCAACATAATATTTACTGAGAAAGACTTAATAAACGGTATTCCGAAAAAAGAAATTGAGACAGCTTTAACAGAAGGGAGAGCAACAGATAACAGATGGCACATTGCCAAGGACAAGAGCCTCTTCTGGGCTTACGGGTTGATTTTTCCACTCATAGGTTCAGACGGAGTGATGCTTGGTTTTGTCAAAATTTTGCGCGACCTTACAGAGAGGAAACAATCAGAGGATGCTATAAAAAAATATGTCAGGGAATTGGAAGATCTTAATACTCATAAAGATAGTGTTCTGGCAATACTGTCACACGATTTAAGAAGTCCCCTGGCAGCTATTATCGGAATCGTGGAGTATTTGAAAGAATATTCGCAGACAATGAAACCCGATGATTTCAGGGAAATGCTTGACATGCTTTATAAATCAGCAACGGATGAATTAGAAATGCTTGACTACCTGTTGGAATGGGCGAGGATGAAGTATGCATCCGGCCTGTTTTCTCCGACAAAAATAAAACTAACCGAATACATCAATAAAGTCTTTGATACTTTAAACGAAACTGCTTCAATAAGCGCGATAAATCTCCATCACGAAATTGAGGAGGATACTTCTGTTTTTGCAGATGGCAAAATGTTGATTTCCATTATTCAGAATATCGTTTCAAATGCGATAAAACATACAGGGAACGGAGGTACGGTAACAGTTTCAGCAAAAACCACAGATGGCAAAACTATTGTTCAGGTTAAGGACACCGGAGTCGGGATGTCCAAAGAAATAATGAAAAATCTTTTTACACCGCAATTGAAAACCCTTTCGGAAGCAAGGGGAAAAAACAAAGGGGCCGGAATTGGGTTATTACTGGTAAAAGGACTCCTGGACAA
>DNOQ01000364.1:1392-5386 GCA_003501665.1 Bacteroidales bacterium
ATCATACAATTAAAATAAATTATAAGATGATGAAAACTCAGAGAACAGTAAAGAACTTTCCCATAGTTTGCGTGGGTGGATCGGCTGGCGGTCTTGATGCCTATATCAGGTTACTCCGGAATCTGCCTGCTGACCTTGGAGCAGCCATTGTTATTGTTAATCACCTGAGGACAGTAGCCACCATGCTACAGGAGATACTCCCACACCACACAAAGATGCCTGTGGAATTGATCACGGAAAAACTGGATATCGAACCTGACCATGTATTTATAATCCCGGAGAAGAGGGACCTGCATGTTCTTAATAAGGAATTCCGTCTGAAGCCGATTTCCAAACCTCACGGATGGCCGGATGTGATTACTGTTTTTATGCGTTCGCTTACCGAAAACTGGGATGGCAAACTTATCGCTGTAATTGTTTCCGGCTTTGATGGCGATGGTGCAGATGCACTTTGCGGTATAAAAGAGGTTGGCGGGATTACAATTGCTCAGAAACCCGAAACAGCCTCTCAACCGGATATGCCTGAGACTGCCATAGCAAGCGGATGCATAGATTTTGTTCTTTCACCGGAGGATATTGCCCGTGAAATTAAGAGAAGTGTGCTTGCTGTTTAAGGCTTGAAGAAGGGGAATACTTTACTTCTGCATAATGCTTCCGGCGGTCATCGGTCAGGAATATAAAATTACCCTGACATTCAACCCCGTCAAGTACTATTTTTGATTGGGTATTTTCATCATGAATTTGAGTTACTGTAATCTGATATACCGTGTCCCTGTATCTGTAATAAATCTTATAAGAATCCCAATCAGAAGGAATACATGGTTCAATAAATAATTTATCCGTCTCAAGTCTTAACCCGAGCAATGATTCAATGATCAGCCTGTACATCCATCCGGCTGAACCGGTATACCAGGTCCATCCTCCCCTGCCAATATGTGGCGAAAGGGCATATACATCAGCAGCCACCACGTAAGGTTCAACTTTGTATCTGGCAACTTCTTCAGGCGACCTGGCATGATTTATAGGGTTGATCATGCTGAAAATTTCCCATGCCCTGTTACTGTCTCCAAGTTTTGAGAATGCCATTGCCACCCAGATTGCAGCATGAGTGTACTGGCCTCCATTTTCTCTTACTCCCGGGACATAACCCTTAATATATCCCGGATTTAGATCTGATTTGTCGAAAGGCGGATCAAGTAATTGCACCAGTGAATCTTCATGTCTGACAAGCCTGTTATTGACTGATTCCATTGCAATCCGCAACCTGTCAGGTCTGCCTGCACCTGAAAGCACAGCCCAGCTTTGAGATATGGAATCTATCTGGCACTCATCGTTATATGATGAACCAAGCGGTACTCCGTTGTCGAAATATGCCCGCCGGTACCACTCGCCATCCCATGCATTATTCTCAATATGCTGCTGTATTGCCTTAGCCTCCCTGCTGCATAGCCCGGCAAATTCAAAATCATCTCTTGACTCTGCTATTTTACCGAACTGATTCAGAATATCAAACAGGAAAAAGCCCAGCCAGACGCTCTCACCCTGACCCTTGTGACCAACAAGATTCATCCCGTCATTCCAGTCGCAGGTACCAATCAGCGGGAGGCCGTGAACGCCATACCTGAGCCCATGAAGAATGGAACGCTTACAATGTTCGTATAATGAAGACTTTAATTCTGACCGTATCGGGAGGTCATAATACGAATCGTCTTCCGGATTTACCGGGCGTCCTTCAAGAAAGTAAGCCATTTCATCCAGGATTCCGGTATCACCTGTACCTGACACGAAGCGGCATGTCGCCAGCGGCAACCACAGGTAATCGTCCGAACAACGGGTACGAACTCCTCTTCCTGCAGGCGGATGCCACCAGTGCTGGACATCTCCTTCGATAAACTGCTGGCTGGCAAAAAGAAGCAGATGCTCCCTCAGGATATCCGGCCTGGCATGAATCAATGCCATTACATCCTGTAACTGGTCGCGGAAACCATATGCTCCGCCCGATTGATAATAACCGGTGCGTGCCCAAACCCGGCATGCCAGATTTTGATATAAAAGCCATCCGTTAGCCAGTATATTCAGTGAATGATCCGGTGTTTCAACCTGCACGCTGCCAAGTGTCTGACTCCAGAAATGCCATACTGCTTCCAGGGCAGAGTAAGCAGGACCTGATCCGCGAAAACGACGTATCAGATTGTTCGCATCCTCCATATTCCTTCCTGTGCCGAGCCTGAATACTATTTCACGTTCCTGTCCCGGAGCCAGATCAAAAGGTACCTGTATTGCCGCGCAGGGATCAAGAGCCACTCCATTTTTTCCTGACAGACGTGATCGCAACATTGCATCCGGATTTTTCAAGGTACCGTTACGGCCAATAAATTCTGTCCTGTCACAGGTAACCGAGACTGATGTGTCGTCAGTCTGCAGAAAAGCCACTCTGTCAGCAAATTCCCGGTTATATGGGTTTGTTGCATATATCACGCTATTATTGAAGTCGACACTTGTATTTACATGCATGACAGTTTTGTGCCTCAAATCACCCAATACCCATTCCACATAACTTATGGCTGATAGTTTGCAGGGACGCCCCGATTTATTATGCACTTTCAGTACCGAAAACTTCACTGAAGCATCCGTGGCCACATAAACCCACAGCTCTGTTATTATTCCTCCTTCATCATGTTCGAATACACTGTAGCCGAATCCGTGACGGCTCAGGAATAATGTCGATTCGCTTTTGGCAAGTGGTGACGGAGACCAGAAGTGGCCTGTCTCTTCGTCTCGTATATAGATCGCCTCTCCTCCGGAATCAGTTACCGGATCGTTAGCCCAGGGGGTAAGACGAAACGCATGAGCATTTTCAGCCCAGGTGTATGCCATACCATTCTCGGAAATTACAGTCCCGAATCTTTGGTTTGCCAGTACATTCACCCAGGGCAGGGGTGTAATTCTGCCCCTGGAGGTGGTAATTACATATTCCCGGCCGTCTGATGTGAATCCTCCGATGCCATTATAGAATTTCAGATCCTTCCGGGGCAATACCTCAACTGACTGAGGAACGGGTTTATATGTACGGGTTGGTTTGAAAAGTGAACCTGTCAATCCCACATAACCGCGCCTGTTTACCTGGTCCTCCAGAGCCCCTCGTTTATCACTGATCACAATACGGGCAACTGTTTGGAAAAGAATACGTTCTTCGTTTGATACCTGGTCTGCCGAGCGTACAAATATCCCCCCGGGACGGTCAATTGTATTGGCTTCAATTCCAGCCGCTATCAGCCCGAATATCTGATCCTGAAGTAACTGACGATATCCGGCGTGATCTTCATTCCAGATAACAAGATCGACTGCCAGTCCTTTTAATCTCCAGTATGCATGAGCCTGAACCAGCTGACGGACCAGGTTTATATTGGCAGCATCTTCAATCTGCAGAAGGACAATTGGCAGATCACCTGAGATGGAATACCCCCACAGTCCGGATTGGCCGCGACGGTTTTTAACAAGTATTCCGGGATCTGCACGCAGAAGCGAATTGGCATAAATAATGGAACTGGCCAGACGACCATATAACTGTGCATCCGTCTCGTTGGCATTGATCTGTCTTAATACAACCTGGCTGTGTGTCCACGCAAGTTCAAAAACACGATCTGCTATCTGCTTATCCTGGTATTTTTCAACCAGCGTTAATGCATCTTCGCGTGATTCACTGACACCTGTCACCATATCAATTGTAACTGATCCTTCGGGTAACAGTATTATCCGGTACTGTATGGCAACTACCGGATCAAGTACTGAACCCTGACTCCCTGACAGGGGGTTGAGATTTGTCATCGCATGTGGTGATTCGAGTGTGTTACCTCGTCCGATGAATCTCATACGGTCTGTTTCGAAGGAAATATTTCTGATTTCGGCGCCATGCACTGCCATCAGGTGAAACATCCAGGGCGGATTTTCCTCCGCTGACCGTGGCCGTCTGGTGCAGAGAATAGCCTGGCGC
>DNOQ01000160.1 GCA_003501665.1 Bacteroidales bacterium
TCATGCAAAAAATCATAACACTTCGAACGAGCCATCATAATGCTCTTTATGATATTACATCAAGGGTAAAGGAGATAATCAGGGAAAGCAGGGTAAAGAATGGCATTGCTTCGGTATATGCAAGGGGCTCCACGGCTGCAATAATGATACAGGAAAACTGGGATGAATCTGTACAGAATGATGTAATAACACTTCTCGGCAGGATAATACCATCAGGGATCTGGCAGCATGACCATCAGGACAATAACGGGGATGCACACCTGAAAGCCGGGCTTGTAGGCCCCTCCGAGACTATCCCGGTTGTTGACGGAGAGGCAGGCCTGTCAACCTGGCAGAATATTTTCTTTTGCGAATTTGACGGGCCCCGGAGTCAGAGAGAAGTTGTTGTCACTGTACTGGGTGACATTTATTAATAATCCATCGAACTGATTGCGGCATCAATATTTCGCATAAGGTCGCTGTACTTCACTCTCTCAACAGAAGTGTTCCTGAATAGTCTTATATAACGCTCTTGGGAAAGGGAGAGCCACTCTTCGCGTCTCATATCTGCCACTTCCTTGTTTATGGTAAATTCAGGATGAGACCGGCATTTCGGCGGATTATTCCACGGGCACACTTCCTGACAGGTATCACAGCCATAAACTCTGCCTCCGAGCTTTGGAATAATATCCTCAGGTATCGGTCCCCTGTTCTCAATTGTCAGATTTGCTATGCACTTTCGCGCATCAATTGTATGGTTTTCATTTATTGCTCCTGTCGGGCAACTGTCGATACAAACCCTGCAGGTTCCGCAATAATTCTGCTCAAAAGGTGTATCATAATCGAGTTCCAGATCAAGTAATAACGAGCCTATGAAAAAGAATGACCCGATTTTGTTATTTATCAGTATTGAATGACGACCCTGCCATCCGAGTCCTGCCTGCCTGCCCCATGCTTTTTCAAGCAGGGGTGCTGAATCACAGAACGCCTTTCCTTCGCAATCCGGTTCATGGATTCTGATAAAATCCAGAAGCTTTTCCAGCTTTGAGGTGATTACATCATGGTAATTTAAACCGTACGCATACCTCGATAATAAAGGGGCCCCCGGATCTTTTTGTTTTATCTCCGAATAATAGCATAATCCTGTGACAACGACAGATTTTGCTCCGGCCATCAGCAATCCCGGATTTATCCTTCTTTCCGGATTTCTCTGCAACCAGGACATTCCTGCATTCATACCGGCTTCACACCATTTTTCAAGGATCCTGCCATTTTCTGACAATACCTTTGTCTTTGCAATTCCGCAAAGATCAAAATCCAGTTCAGCTGCTTTCTGCTTAATAAGTACAGACAACCTTTTATTTCCTGCCTGTTGCATCGTTTATGTTACAGAAATCCAAGTTCAAGTTTTACTTCATCGCTGAGATTCGAGGGATCCCATGGCGGGATAAAGGTAAGTTTCAGATCCACTCCGGATATGCCTTGCACAAGGCCGGCCTTGTATCTGACTTCGTCGAGAAGCTTATCTGCAATCGGACAGTTCGGGGAAGTAAGCGTCATCGTAATATGTGCTTTTTTATCCTCATCAACCCTCAGTTCATAAATCAATCCCAGGTCGTAGATATTTACAGGGATCTCGGGATCATATATGGTTTTAAGGGTTTCAATTATTTTTAATTCTTTCTCAGAATGGCCGGAGGAAGTCATTTGTTCACATATTTTGTTTTGCCTGGTAGGCTATTGCATACAATTTAATCTGTTTTACCATGGCTAAAAGGCCGTTGGCCCTGGTTGGTGACAGATTTTGTCGCAGATCAATTTTATCAATAAAGTACAGGTCGGCTGAAATTATCTCTTCCGGTCTCCGCTCTGAAAGAACCCTGATCAGCAAAGAAACAATCCCTTTTGTAATAATGGCGTCACTGTCGGCTGTAAAAGTTATTCTTTCGCCGTCAAATTCAGGATAAAGCCATACTTTCGACTGGCACCCTTCTATAAGGTAATCTTTTATTTTGAATTTCGCTTCAATAACAGGCAGTTCCCTGCCCATGTCAATGAGCAGATTATATTTATCCATCCAGTCGTCAAAGACTGAAAACTCATCAATTATTGCATCCTGAACTTCATTAACAGTCATACTTTTACGAAAACATTTCTATTACCTTTTCAATACCTGCACCAAGAATATCTATCTCTTCGACCGTATTATAAAAACACATTGACGCTCTTACCGTTCCATCGATACCAAACCTGTCCATTACGGGCTGGGCACAATGTGTTCCCGTCCGTACGGCTATACCAAGTTTATCCAGTATCATTCCGGTATCATACATATGGATATTTTTCAAAAGAAATGAATTTATGGATATTTTTTTCTGCGAATTCCCATAAATCTTCAAATCCCCTATCGACAGCAATCTTTTTTCAGCATACTTCAACAATTCACTTTCCCTTCTGCTGATATTCTCCATTCCGATTGAAAGCAGATAATCTATTGCTTTCCCCAGGCCTATCGCACCGGGAAAATTCACGGTCCCGGCCTCGAATCTGAATGGCAGGTCAGCATAAGTTGTTTTTTCGAATGTCACACTTTTAACCATATCGCCACCCCCCTGATATGGAGGCAGTTCAGAAAGTATTTCAATCTTACCGTACAACACTCCGATCCCGGTTGGTCCGTAAATCTTATGTCCTGAAAAAACATAAAAATCACAGTTCATTTCCCTGACATCAGTAATTCCATGTTGTATACCCTGTGCTCCGTCGACAAGTACCGGGATCTTAACAGAATGAGCTTCTTCAATGATTTTTTTAACCGGAACTATAACACCGAGTGCATTTGAAACCTGTGTCACGGCTACAAGCCGGGTTCTCGATGAAAGCAACTTAAGATATTCTTCAAAGATAATTTCACCATTGTCATCTACAGGAATGACCCGTAGTTTTGCTCCCTTTCTTTCACATAACATCTGCCATGGTACTATATTGGCATGATGCTCAAGATGACTGATAATGATTTCATCGCCATTTTTAATATATCTTTCTCCGAAAGAATAAGCGATAGCATTTATCGATCCTGTTGTTCCTGAGGTAAATATTATTTCTTCCTTATTTTCTGCATTGATGAATGCTCTTATCTTTTCACGGGCATTTTCATATTCTTCCGAAGCCTTATCACTCAGAAAATGGACACCACGATGAATATTACTATTGTAAGATGTATATACTTCATAAAGGGTATCCAATACGCACTTCGGTTTCTGAGTAGTTGCCCCGTTGTCAAAATATACCAGAGGTTTATTGTGAACATATCGGCTCAGAATGGGGAAATCAGCTCTTATGGCGGAAATATCTTTCACTTAATTAATTATTTACCCACATTTTACCATACAGCTTGCACAGCGTGAAAGTTCTCCTTTGAGTCTTTGCATTACAAGGTTGTCCATTCTTTCCCTCAAAGGTTCGACCCTTATATTTTGAATAACTTCATGAGCAAATCCGTACATCAGCATAAGCCTTGCTTCGTGTTTGCTTATACCCCGTGACTGAAGATAAAAGAGAGCATTATTATCAAGCTGTCCGACAGTGGCTCCATGACTGCATTTTACATCATCGGCATATATTTCCAGCTGGGGTTTTGTATACATTTTCGCATCATCCGTAAGAAGAATATTGTTATTCTTCTGGTAAGCCGAGGTCCCCTGAGCACCTTTATTCACATATATTCTGCCATTAAAGACGCCTGTTGACATATCATCAAGAACACCTTTAAAAAGCTGATTGCTCGTACAGTTTGGATATGCATGATTAACATTTACAAAATTATCCACATGCTGAAACTTGTCTGCAAGGTATAACCCATAAGAAAAACATTCCGCACCTTCTCCGCCAAGGTAGTGATGAGTACTGTTTCTTACCAGTCCGCCGTGGAGTGTTATGTTATTTGAAGAAGCGTGGCTGTTCTGTTCCTGATGAATAAAAGTATGAGTGATCTTGGCAGCATTATTATGTTCGTTCTGAACACGGATTATATCAAAGTGAGAATTTTCACCCACATATATTTCGGTTACGGCATTGGTAAGAAATTTCTGTGGTGAAAGTGTATGATCACAGATGATGAGTGTAATATCGGCATTCTTTTCTACAATCACAAGGTTCCTGTGCTGGTTGAATATATCCTCATCCGATTCAACCAGATTAATTATCTGGACAGGCTTTTTAAGAACAGCACCTGCAGGCACATAAATGAAAACCCCGCCGGAAGCCAGAGCTGTGTTGAGGTGTACAAGTCCGTCGGAATTTCCGTTGACATATTTCCCGTAATGTTTTTCAATATGGCTGTCAAATATTTTTGAAGCTTCATTCAGGCTACCGATCCATACACCTCCGGGCAACTGACGGATTTTGTCGTTTATGGTAGGGTAAAAACCGTTTAAAAGGACAATTCCATGAGCATCAAGGTCAGTTACATCGCATCTGAATTTTTCAGCCCTGATGAAATCCTGTTTTCCCGGCATGAAGTAATTTTTGAATTCATGTTTGAAGAAGGGATCAAGATTTGTATACCTGTAGGATTCATTATTCTTTGCAGGAATACCCAGTTTAATGAACTCCGCAATTGCTTTTTCACGGAAAGAATTGATATAAGGGGAAGAGGAGAATGATATCCTTTCGATATTTTCCCTGTAAATGTCAATATACTTATCAGATCTTTCTGAATGATTACTCATCACTGTTATTTTTTTCGGCATCTCTTTTAATCCAGTCGTACCCCTTTTCCTCAAGTTCAATAGCAAGTTCTCTTCCGGCTGTTTTCACGATTCTTCCGTCATAAAGAACATGTACCACATCAGGTATGATATAATCGAGCAGTCTTTGATAATGTGTTATTACAATAGCAGAAGTATCGGGACGCCTGAGCTTATTTACCCCATTGGCCACGATCCGTAATGCATCTATATCCAGGCCCGAGTCGGTTTCATCAAGTATAGCCAGTTTCGGTTCAAGCATTGCCATCTGGAATATCTCATTTTTCTTCTTTTCACCTCCCGAAAAACCCTCATTTACTGACCTGTTTGCCAGTTTTGAATCGATTTCGACAAGTTCTTTTTTTTCGCGCATAAGCTTTAAAAAATCGGATGCCGACAATGGTTCAAGGCCTTTATATTTCCTGTGTTCATTCACAGCGCTTTTCATAAAATTGACCATGCTCACTCCCGGGATCTCAATAGGATACTGGAAGCCAAGGAATATACCCTCGCGTGACCGTTCTTCAGCCGGCATTTCAAGCAGGTTTTTTCCCATATAAGTAACTGTACCCTCCAGAACTTCTGCAAATTCCCTTCCGGCAAGAATCGCGGCAAGCGTGCTTTTCCCCGAACCATTAGGGCCCATGAGGGCATGTATTTCACCGGCTTTAACTTCAAGACTTATCCCCTTCAGAATGACCTTCCCGTTAATGGCCGCTTTTAAATTATTAATAGTAAGCATGATAATTTTATAATACCTATAATCGCTATCCTACACTTCCCTCCAGGCTTATCTGCAGCAGCTTCTGGGCTTCAACTGCAAACTCCATGGGAAGCTTATTAATTACTTCTTTTGCATAACCGTTAACAATCAGTCCGATGGCATCTTCCGTCGAGATCCCTCTCTGATTGCAATAGAAGATCTGATCCTCTCCAATCTTTGATGTTGTAGCCTCATGCTCC
The DNA here is from genome assembly GCA_003501665.1 of Bacteroidales bacterium. Lineage (GTDB taxonomy): Bacteria > Bacteroidota > Bacteroidia > Bacteroidales > VadinHA17 > LD21. Next base: position 5,691 of record DNOQ01000160.1, read on the forward strand.
ACAATGGCGGTGTGATTGTCAACCTCCAGGTATGGAAAGGTGTGAGCGCCGCATTTATCACCCAGAAGGAGCGAATCGCACTGCGAGAAGTTTCTTGCTCCGCTTGCTTTTTTGAGCACTTTTACCAGTCCCCTGTAGCTGTTCTGGCTGAATCCCGCCGAAATCCCCTTTGAAACTATTGTACTCTTTGTGTTTTTTCCGATGTGTACCATCTTAGTCCCGGTATCTGCCTGCTGATGGTTATTTGTCACAGCTACTGAATAAAATTCTCCCGTGGAATTATCACCCTGCAGAATGCATGAAGGATATTTCCATGTAATAGCCGAACCGGTCTCAACCTGTGTCCAGGAGATCTTTGAATTTTCACCCCGGCATAAGCCTCTTTTTGTTACAAAATTAAAAATACCACCTTTGCCTTCTTTATCGCCCGGATACCAGTTCTGTACGGTAGAATATTTTACTTCAGCATGATTTTCAGCTATTATTTCAACAATTGCGGCATGCAGCTGGTTCTCATCACGCATCGGCGCCGTACATCCTTCAAGGTAACTTACATAACTCTCTTCATCAGCAATAAGAAGAGTCCGCTCAAACTGTCCGGTATTGGCAGCATTTATCCTGAAATAGGTCGATAGTTCCATTGGGCATCTGACACCTTTGGGGATATAACAGAACGAACCATCACTGAATACAGCAGAATTAAGGGCTGCGAAGAAATTATCAGTATACGGTACCACCGATCCCATGTATCTTCTGACAAGGTCGGGATATTCTTTTACCGCATCACTGAATGAGCAGAAGATTATCCCGGATTCGGCAAGTGTCTCCCTGAATGTGGTCTTGACGGATACACTGTCCATGATCGCGTCAACAGCAATACCTGCAAGATGTTGCTGTTCGTCAAGAGGAATACCCAGCTTATCAAAAGTTTTCTTTAAATCAGGATCAATTTCTTCAATATTCCCGGTTATCTTTTTGGGCTTCGGAGCAGCATAATAGATTATATCCTGATAATCAATTTCCGGTATTTTCAGATTAGCCCACAATGGCATTTTCATTGTCTGCCAGTATCTGAATGCTTTCAGGCGGAACTCAAGAAGCCATTCAGGCTCCTCCTTCTTGGCTGAAATCAGCCTGATTACATCTTCAGAGAGGCCCTTGGGTATCTTTTCCGTTTCTATATCCGAATAGAAGCCGTACTTGTATTCACCTGAGGTTACATCATTCAGTATCCTGTTCTGCTCCTTTTCCATTTATCCCTTTACTGCACGATTAAATTACACAATAATCCGGCAATGATATAACAATTGTAATTATTTTTTGTTATTGCAGCAGACCCGAAGAATGTCTACCGGAGATTTAACCGTGATATACATTACCGCTAAAGTTGACGGATAACCAGCCATTCCCGGCAAGAGTCTTCCTGAAAATCATTTACAGACTTCCTTCTAAGAGAGCCTCTTCCCCTGTTCAAATAGTGCTGCTTATGATGAATGTCGCTGCAAAAGCAATAATTGCATATAATTCCGGGAATACTGCCAGAACCATTGTTTTGGCAAAGACATCATTGCCTGATCCTATGGAGGCTATCCCGTTAGCGCATATTTTGCCCTGCTGTATTGCAGAGATGAACGATACGATCCCGAGAACCAGCCCCGCAGCAAATATTTCAGTTCCCTGCAGCATGGTCATTACGCTGCTCACATCACCGCTGCTGTTAATAATAAAGAATCCCCCAAAGCCGTAAAGTCCCTGCGTTCCGGGCAATGCCGTAAGAAGCATGTAACTTCCGAAAGCATCGGGATTTTTCTTCAGCGCACCGATTGTTGCATTGCCTCCTTTTGAAACCCCGATAGCGCTCCCTATGCCGCTGAGCACTAACATTAAGGCAAGTCCGATACTTGAGAAAATAAGCGCACCTGAGCTCGCAATTTCATTCGCTGTTTCCATAATAATTTCTCTTTTAGATATTTACTTCTTTATTCTGAATGGTTTATATTCTATTCCGCCCCCCTTGAAACCGGCATTCTTGTAAAACTCCACAAAGGTCAGCCTCATTGGATGAACAAAACTTCCCAGTGTGGCAATTGCTATGTTGAGTGAATGACCAAACAGCAGCATAATGAGGAAGAAGAGCCAGCCCACGTAAGGTATCGAAAGGAACTGCAAAGATATCTGGTTAAAGACGAATCCCAGAATAGAGGATGAAATTCCCAGTGCAAAAAGCCTGATATATGACAGGAGATCTCCAAAAACACCGGTAAGAATAGTATAGGATTCCCATATTCCGCTGCCTATCCGGCCAAAAATATTGAGGTCCGGGTTGTTGAACAGGAATATCAGAATGCCTGCAGCTATTAGCAGAAGGGTAAAAAGGGCCTTTAATTTTCCCTCATCCAAGATGTTTATGGCGCCTCCACCCTTGAAAATAATCATCGTGAGTGCAAAGATAACCCATCCCATGGTTGAAAGGCTGTATCTGAATCCTCTCACCCTGGCGATGTTCACTACCTTCAGTATCATTCCGAAGAGGATCTGCAGTGCCCCGATCATCAGTGCCAGGTAAAACATATTCATTGATTCAAGCATATAGCTTCTTACCGGCCCCACCAGCGGAAGATCCGATTCAGCGCTCTTCAGGATACTCTTCCTGTAGTCGGAAAAATCATCCACGCCAATTACCCTTACAGCCTCCCGGGAAAAGCTCTCCCTTGTCCTGAACTTCTGATTCTCCAATTCGCCGAAGCTGTATATTATCCTTTCGGGCACACCCAAACTCCTCATTTCAGCGGCAGAGTCCCGTGTAATGGTATAACCGGAATCTATCAGGTTGATTCCGAAGAAGGTACCTGATATCAGTCCGAACATAACAGCTGCCACTCCAAAGTATTGCGCAAGGCTTATGATGGGTTTGAATTCCTTACTTACCTTTCTTTTAATAATAAATCCGGCGATAAGAAAAAAGAGTCCGTATCCTGCATCACCCAGACAGAATCCGAAAAACAGCATAAAGAAGGGAGCAAAAAATGGCGTCAGGTCAAGCTCTCTGTAATCAGGCAGAGAAAATAATCTGGCAATTGGCTCAAACAGTGAGGAAAACCTGTTATTAACCAGGATAACCGGAACTTTTTCATCTTTCAAAGGTTCTGAAACAAACGAATAGCAGGCCGAATTTCCGATAATCTCTTTTATTTTTCCCTCTCCGGAAGCGGGAACCCAGCCTTCAAGAACATATAAATTATTGTCAGCATATTTATCAGCCTGTTCTGCCGCTGTTTCATATTCTATTTTATTGATAACCGAAATAGTGCCGTTCCTCAGCGAATTAATCCATACAGGCGCCATCGACCTGAGTTTCGATTCTATTTCAGCATTCCTTTTTTCGTAAAGCCATATCTCTTCATATATGGATGAAGCAGGCCGCTCCGGTTTCGTTTCAGGATCAGCATCTATTTGAGGAATTCCATCCTCCCTGTGAATTACGGCAAAGAATAATCTGCCGGTTTTGCGGCTAATGATCTCAATTGTATAGTTTTGGTTCCATTCACCCTTAAAACTCTTTTGAGGACAGGAATACAGTGATATTGTCCATCCTGTGCCCCGGAGCTTATTAAAAGTATCTGTATCAAAATATCCCCAGGGTTGAACCCTTACTGCTTCCGATCTGAGTCTGTCTATTATATTCTTATTCTCCTCAATTTCTTTAACTGAAGTTTCATATTCTGAAATGATTTCAGCCGGATCTTCCATCAATTCAGAATGCTTTACTTCAGGTACTAATCTCGATAAATGGCTTATTGCAGCCTTATATTTTCCAAGCAGCTCAATATAATTATTAACAGTACTGGTCTCATCGAATTTTCTTTTCTCGGTTATATGAACCACGCCCGCCTCATATAACGAACTCAGCAAGGTCTCATAGTCACGGTGATGAACAAGGAAAGTATATTTTTTTATCTCTGCAATCATGCTGCTTCACTTGTATTTAATTCGTCCTGATGAGCCTTGATAATTTTCTGGGCCGACTTTGAAAGGTTTTCTTCATCCTCAAGGAATCTTTTAATCCTTCTGATTGCATCTTCATAGCCCGGAATCTGGACTTTTTCGTAAAGATTAACCTTCTGGGTTGTTTTTTTCCTGGCCTGGTTCAGTAATTCCATTTTTTTCAGTGCGAGATCTCTTTTAGCGACAACAGTAACCATCTCCTTAAGAATGCGTACACCTTCAGGAAACCAGCCGGGATTTTCATAAAGGCTGAAAGGCTTGATGCTGAAAGATATATCCTTAAACTCAGGAATCTTAATGCCGGCAATTTTAATAAATCCCACATCAATCTCCTTTATCTTTACAATTTCCCTGTCAAACTCACTCCAAAGCCTTACTCCATCAATGAAATGGTCATTTATCGTCCGGAAATCCATGTCAAAGGAATCGGCCAGCTCTTTGGCCTTCTTTACTTCCAGTCTGAGGGCGGATTCCTTATTTTTCAGAATTGGCAATGCCTGGATTCTTACCTTAAGTTGTTTATTAAGATTCTGAAGCGAAATTTTATTATATTGAAATCTGATGGCCATAAATAAACATACTATTTTACAGGTTGCTCAGGCCAGTATTTTTTCACAAGATCATTTTTAATCGCTGTCTCTTCTTTTGAGAAGAATTTGCCGAAAAGCATCCAGCAGGTATCGAGCATTGTATTGACATCAATATTTACATCAATGGCCAGAAGTTTTTCAGAATATTCTCTTGCATATCTGAGTGTTCTTTCATCATAATCCGAAAGTTCGAAACCATTTTCCAGTTTTGTCTTTGCATTTGCCGCATCAGCATAGAGTCGGATTGCACTGTTCATCACCTGTGAATGATCTTCTCTTGTCTGCTTTCCGATAACAAGCTGCTTCAATCTCGACAATGATCTGAACGGATCAACAATGACTTTCCCTATTTCCGTATCGCGGCGCAGGAAAAGCTGACCTTCCGTAATATAACCGGTATTATCGGGTATTGCATGTGTTATATCTCCTCCCGAGAGGGATGTTACCGCAATGATGGTTATAGATCCTCCGTCGGGGAATTGTACGGCTTTCTCATATATTTTTGCCAGATCGGAATAAAGGGAACCCGGCATATTATCTTTTGAAGGGATCTGGTCCATCCTGTTTGATACTATTGCCAGAGCATCGGCGTATAATGTCATATCGGTAAGGAGTACAAGCACCTTCTCTCTTTTTTCAACAGCAAAATATTCAGCTGCCGTCAGAGTCATATCGGGGACCAGAAGTCTTTCAACAGGCGGGTTTTCAGTTGTATTGATAAAGGCAATAATTCGTTCGAGTGCGCCCGCATTTTCAAAAACGTTCTTATAATACAGGTAATCATCATTTGACAATCCCATTCCCCCGAGTATTATTTTATCTGCCTCAGCTCTGAGAGCTACAGTCGCCATAACCTGATTAAACGGTTGATCAGGATCTGCAAAGAACGGAATTTTCTGGCCTGTAACCAGTGTATTGTTAAGGTCTATCCCGGCAATCCCTGTTGCTATCAGCTGTGATGGCTGCATTCTTCGAACAGGATTCACTGAAGGTCCGCCTATTTCCCGGTCTTTTCCGCTGAGGGCAGGACCTCCGTCGATAGGTTCTCCATAAGCATTAAGGAATCTTCCGGCCAGATCATCATCAACCTTAAGTGAAGGAGCCCTGCCTAAAAAAATTAATTCGGCATTGGTCGGGACACCTTCTGTACCGGAGAAAATCTGGAGTGTTACCTCATCCCCGATGATTTTTACCACCTGAGCAAGCCGGCCGTTAACCAGTGCGAGTTCATCATAACCTGCACCGGTCGCTTTCACTGAACAGGTAGCTTTTGTTATCCGGGTTAATTTTGTATATACTTTCTGAAAAGCTTTCTTTTCCGTCATATCTCCGATATATCTTTTAACATTTTATCCAATTCTTTCTGATAACTGTTGAACTTTTCAGACTCAAATGGCGAATAATTCATCTGTTTGTAAAGGTTTATTACCTTTTTGAACCAGGAAGCTGTTTCCTCAAATGAGCTGAATTTCATTTCAGTATCATTTATTTCCAGTACTTTATCGAGCATGTATTTCTGTCGCTCCAGAGGTGTTACACAATCTATTTTATCAAAAGCATCCTGTTGAAGGATAACAAAATCTATGACTTCAGATTTCCAGAACCTTATATGATAATCTATTGGTACTCCGTCATCTCCCAGAATATTTATCTGCTCATGTGCCTCGCGCCCCCGCATGAGCACATCTCTTGCCCTGGTTACATTTTCGTGCCAGTGGGAAGATATGTTTGCTGATATATACTCTATAACCTCATCATATTCGAGATATTTTGAATAGCTCTCAATCGGATCAATTGCCGGGTATCTTTTTGAATCGGACCTTTGTTGAGAAAGAGCATAAAAACAGCGTGCTGCCTTTTTTGTCGATTCTGTGACGGGCTCTTTCAGATTCCCCCCTGCCGGGGAAACAGTTCCGATAAATGTTATCGATCCGGTTGATCCGTTCACAAGTTCAACATATCCGGCTCTTGAGTAATAGTTGGAGATAATTGCCGGTAAATCCATCGGAAACGCGTCGGGGCCCGGAAGCTCTTCCATACGGTTCGACATCTCCCTGAGTGCCTGAGCCCATCTTGATGTTGAATCAGCCAGAAGAAGGATTTTCAGCCCCATCGAACGGTAGTATTCCGCTATGGTCATTGCAGTATATACTGATGCTTCGCGTGCAGCAACAGGCATATTTGATGTATTCGCAATAATCGTCGTCCGCTCTATAAGCTTTCTTCCTGTCCGGGTATCAATCAGCTCCGGGAACTCCTTGAATATTTCCACAACTTCGTTTGCTCTCTCACCGCAGGCAGCTATTATAACCATATCTGTATCAGCCTGCCTCGACAAAGCATGTTGCAGAACTGTCTTGCCACATCCGAAAGGACCCGGAATAAATCCTGTGCCACCTTCTGTCATAGGGTTGAGTGTATCTATCACCCTGACGCCCGTTTCCATAATTCTGAACGGACGGGTTTTATTTTTATATGCCTTCACAGGCAGCTTGACAGGCCATTTTTGCACCATGGTGACATCGTACTGCTTACCACTTTCATCTGTCAGAACTGCTATTACCTCACTGATCCTGTAAAATCCTTTATCCGCAATCCATTTCAGGTTGTAGGATCCTGAAAATTTGAAAGGTACCATTATCTTGTGAGGAAGCCAGTTTTCAATAACTTCTCCTAGCCATGACCCTGCCTCTACCATATTCCCTGCTTCCACAACGGGAGTAAATTCCCATTTTTCATCTTCATTCAGAGGAAAATTATATTCCCCCTTTTTCAAAAAGACACCTTCCAGCTTATCCAGGTCATTCTGAAGTCCGTCATATTTACGCGAAAGTATACCCGGGCCGAGTGTTGCTTCAAGCATGCTGCCGGTGAACTCAACATCCGACCCGACACGCAAACCCCTTGTGCTCTCAAATACCTGAACAAATGCCTGATCCCTGCTTACTTTAATCACTTCAGCCATCAGTTTTGTGTTATCATGACTGATCAGACAAATTTCATTCTGAGAAACCGGACCATAAACATTTACAATTACCAGATTGGCGATTATACCATGTACCTTACCTTTTGTCAGCATAGGTTATCAATTACAATTTTGTTTTATAAAACGATCCTCTTAAAATCAATATATTTATGTTTAAATGATAATTTATGAAGTCATCAATTTATGAAGGTGCCGGACAGAACCGGAGTCTCCATATCCTTAATCAGCCGGTCAAGCATCATTTTTCCCGTTTCAGGATCAAGCATCTTCCATCGGTTGACAACCGATAGTTTGATTGTGTATCCCAGTATCATATCTATGGTGAAATATTCAAAAAATGTTTCTGAGTCAATAAAATCCCATCGGGCAATATCTGTTTTTTTCTCCCTCTCCAGAAATTCACTTTCCACGGCTATTTTGAAGATCATTGGAGCATATTCCGGTTCAGCCGGAACCTGAAAGTCCTTTCCGCTGCTGTAAATTTCCCGAAGCTGAGCAGCCAGAGGATCATCACCAATTATCAGATTTACTGCATTCAGACCGAGCATTTTCGAATTAATCAGGGTGAAAATATTGTTCAGGTCCCTGTCAAACCTGATCCATTTCTCCAGGAATCTGTTCCCCGAATTAAGTGCCGTGTTAATATATCCCTCTGTAAGCCTCCTGTCGGCTTCCAGTTCTTCAATACCATCTTCCGAATTAAGCCAGTCAGTCATAAATTCCACCATATATCTCGGAAGAATAATATCCTCTTTCAGAATTGAATGAATTATCCTCTTCTGTTCTGCAAATTCCTGCAGTGTGTATGTACCAAGAGGATCAGGGAGTTCTTCCACCCCGCTCAGAAAAGAAACCAGGTTTCTGTTATCGGCCGGAAGAAACAGAATTACAATTTTTGAATAATCCGAAGGATGAAGGACTCTTTTTAATTCCTCACGGAAATCCATCATACTAACAATATTTTTCCCACTATCAAAAACAAGATCCGCAAGTCCTGCAACAAAACAATGGTATTCTCTTCTGAGCATTATTAATCTTTTTCAAACAGCAGTTCAACCAGCCCGGGCCTCAGTAATTCTTTAATATATCCGGCGAAATCATTCCCGGTTACACTTATTTTATATTCTTCTCCTGCAGGATGAATTTCAAAACCTTTTCCCATTGATTTAACAGGATGCAGGGTTATTTTCTCTGACAATATCTTATGGGTTTTACCCTTAAGATAACTCTCAATTTCACTGACAGAATCCTCCGGAAGATGTATCTCAAGCCCTTTGTCACTGTCGTGCGGAGACCATTTTTCAGCAATTTTTTCTATCAGGGCCGCAATGAATTTTTTATCGGAAAAGACATCCGATACGGGTTCATCAACTAACCTTAATGTAATAACCTTCTCGATGTCCTGCCTGAGCAAATTCATGGCCTGACGAAATGACAGCTTCAGTTCGGAACCGGTTTTTTTCACTATTTCAGCTGCTTTTTTCTCTGCTTTTGCAACTATTTCATCTGCATCTTCTTGAGCTTTACGGATTATCTTTTCCGCTTCCGATCTCGCTCCTGAAATTATTCTTTCAGCTTCCTCATTACCCCTCGAAACACCTTCGCGGTAAATTTTTTCTGTTATCTCCTGCAGCTTGTTATCCATCTTCTGATATTTATTAATTCTCTTGTCAATATTATTCTTTATCGATATAAAGCACAACTTATACCGCTATCGAAAAATAATCATAAAATGCTGTTTTTCAATCCTATCCTGAAAAGAGTCTGAAGGTTTCCCCTGAATCTTTGATAAGCGCACAAAATTGCAATAATTTTTTTTAATTACCAAAATAGTGATCAGCTCTCAGGGCCTTATCAGAATGAATTACTGATCATATCAACTTTTTTATATTTCAGAATATCCAGCATACAATCAAAAGTTCTAACTTTATGTCTTAATTAAAATTCAGGCCATGAAAATATATATGCCAATAGCATTTTTCGTACTTATCTCTTTACATTGCCGGGGTACAGATAATGAAAAAAATATAAAAGCTGAAATAAAGCATGTGACCGTTTATCCTGACCGGGCACAACTGACACATGAAACGGCTGTTGATATTCCGGCAGGGAAGACTATTTTGAAATTATCAGGACTCTCACCATACATAGATGCAAGAAGCGTTCAGGTTAAGGGATTCGGCAATTTTACAATCCTGTCAGTCAATCACCAGAACAATTATCTTCTGAACCTTGAAGAGTCGCCTGAGATCAAAGGTATCAGGAGTCAGATAGAGGCCCTTCAGCTTAAGGTCGAGGACGAAAAGGCTGCCATAACGGTACTGAAGGAAAAAGAGGCATTTCTCACTGCCAACAGGGCTATCCTTATCAAAGAGACTACATATTCCATTGAACAGATGAAAGGCATAATGGAGCTCTATACCAATAACATGGAACAGGTCACAACTTCTGTTCTGAGGAAAAACCGGCTGATCAGGGATTATGAGAAGCAGATAACCGCGTTACAAAAGCAGATCTCCGACAAAACCGGCAAACAGCAGCTTCCGTCAGGAGAGATATATGTAGCCGTAACTTCCGAAAAGCAGGTTGCGGGAAAACTAAGTTTTGCTTATGTGGTATCAAATGCCGCCTGGTATCCTTCCTATGATATAAGAGTTGATAACATTGCCGGTCCCGTAAACATATTTTATAAGGCAAACCTTTTTCAGAACACCGGCGTTCAGTGGAAAGATGTAAAGCTGAGCTTCTCAAACGCGAATCCCTGGATTGCAGGGGATGTACCTGAATTATATCCCTGGTACATTGATTATTTTTATCCTGTTCCAGTCGTCAGGGCAAGAGGTGTTACCTCAGCACCAAGAAGACAGGATGTTCAGGAGATGGCTGCCGATATGGCGCTTAACGAACCCGAAATGGCAAAAGCTGCTGAAGCATCACCGGTATTTGTACAGAAACAGATTGGAGAGACAGCAATAACATTTGATGTTGCAGTACCTTATACAATAGCATCCGATGGCAAGGTTCAGACGATTGAGATACAAAGGACATCAGCTCCGGCAGAATATAAATATGTGACAGTGCCAAAACTGTCACCCCTGGCATACCTTACCGGCAACATAACAAACTGGGCCGAACTGAGCCTTCAGAGCGGTGAAGCAACACTCTATTTTGAAAATACCTTTGTAGGCAAATCAACCATTAATGTGAACCAGCTTTCAGATACTCTCACTCTGTCACTGGGTACAGATAACAGCATTCTTGTGAAGAGGGAAAAAAGGAAAGATTTTACAAGCAGGAGAGTCCTCGGAGCCAATAAAACCGAAACATTCTCATTCCTTATAACCATCAGGAACAACAAAACCAGTGCAGTTAGGATAACTTTGCAGGATCAGCTCCCCGTCTCCTCGAACAGCGGAATAACAGTTGAAGCAGTTGAGTTATCAGGCGGGAATTATAACTCTCAGACTGGAAAGGTCATCTGGGACTACGAGATAAAGCCACAGGAGACAAAACAGACAATTCTGACTTATTCCGTCAGATATCCCAAAGACAGAACAGTCATTCTTGATTAAGAAGAAGAAAATGAAAATTCTGGGTAATCTGTTATGGCTTATTTTAGGAGGGATAGTGATTGCTGTTGAGTATTTCATCGGCAGCATAATCCTGATGTTGACAATTGTAGGCATTCCGTTCGGGATTCAGACACTGAAAATGGGTGCTCTTGCCATCTGGCCTTTCGGCAGAGATACCCGTGTCCATGAAAGATCGTCCGGATGTCTTTATATCATAATGAACATTTTGTGGCTGTTCTGCGGGGGTATCTGGATAGCCCTTACTCATGCACTTTTCGGATTGTTACTGATGATCACCATAATAGGCATACCCTTTGGAATGCAGCATTTCAAACTCAGTTCAATAGCTTTGAATCCGTTCGGGAGAGATATCATTACCCTGAGATAAATCGGTGTACCTTGTTCATTATTCAACCGGAACAAGTGCAGAATTGTCCCCTGGAAAAGGACCGGTAATTTTCTACTTCGGACCTTTAATGATTCCTCTCTCGGATTTTCTTATGAAATTTATTATATAATCCCTGTCGGCAGAAGGTGTGAATTCCTTTTCAATAAATTCCAGAGCCTGGGAAGTATTTCTCTTACTCTGATATAATATCCTGTAAATATTGTGTATCTCATCTATTCTTTCCTTACCAAAATTCCGCCTCGTAAGTCCGACGGTGTTAAGTCCAAGATAACAGAGCGGGTCTCTGTCGGCTTTAATGAATGGAGGCACATCCGTTCTTACTTTTGATCCGCCTCCGACAATTACATGCCCTCCGATATGTGAGAACTGGTGAACGAGTACACCTCCGCTCAGTATTGCCCAATCGTCAATTTTTACTTCTCCGGCCAGTCCGCAATTATTTCCTATAATACAGTTATTACCTATAAAGCAGTCGTGACCAATATGAGCATAGGCCATGATAAGGCAATTTTCTCCTACAACAGTCCTGCCTGCAGCAGCAGTACCCCTGTTTACGGTGACCCCTTCCCTGATAATCACACCATCTCCAATTTCCGCTATTGTCTCTTCACCTCTGAATTTCATATCCTGTGGTATTCCTGAAATAACAGATAAAGGGAATATTCTGCAATTCCTGCCAATTCTTGCACCTTCCATTATTACTGCTCCCGGCCCTATCCAGGTTTTATCTCCGATAACTGCATTGGCAGATATGTAAACAAAGGGTTCTATTGAAACATCATTCCCTATTAT
>DNOQ01000549.1:0-2688 GCA_003501665.1 Bacteroidales bacterium
ATATGATATTGTATTTGTTGGCATTTCCATAAACCTCTTTTGCAATTTTTGACAGGTAATCGCCTTTTTTAACCGTGTAAAACTGCTTTTCGGGCGGCGGCGGTGCAACAACAACCGGTTGTTTAACAATTATCCTGTCTTCAACTGCAGCAATTCCGTCAACATTACCTGCAGTGACTATAATTTTATTCTTATTGTCAATGGTATCAATAGTCCCCGATAGTGTTACTTTGTCATCATCAACTGCTACCTGAATGTTGCTTGTATCAAAACCAAATTTCCTGATATGTGCCGTGATCAGGTCAGCTTTTTCCTTTTCTCTTTTTTCTTCGGATTTGAAAAGTTTCTCTCCGGCATTCTTAATAAATGAAATAAGTCCCATAATTACTAATTTTTTGGTTATTGAATTTAATCCTTTATCACTTCGAAGGTGATCTTGACATTTACACGGTATTCCTTTATTTTGTCCTTTTCTACAACTGCGCTCATGTCCTGAACATAAGCGGAGCGGATTTCCTTCACAGTATTGCCTGCTGTTTTAACCGCAACAGCGGTTGCATCTTCCCAGCTTTTCGGGGATGATGCCATGATTTCGATTACTTTTAATACTGCCATAACTGATTAGATTTGATTTGAATTAAGTGATTATTAAATTAAAACTAATTATCCCGATCAGCTCTATCCTGCATAGCCTTAAATTTACACAAATCTTATCAGACTTCAGAAATTTATTATGTAATTTATTTAAATTTGCATTGTTTTGAAAGTTATTTAAGCTTCAGCATCAGCATACCGGAAATTATTGGCTACTTCAGGTCGCATGGCTGAAGTTGTTTTATAATTTGAATAACAATATAATAATGATTTCTTTGTGTAACTTAGTGTCTTGGTGTCTTTGTGGCAATAAGAAAATGCTTCAAAGGCACAATGGCACGAAGAATCACTAAGTCAAAATATAAGAATCTCAACCAAATAACAAGTTAATTATTAATCAAGTTAAATATGTATTATTATGAAAAATTTCAGAAACAGTTTAATTATAGTTCTGAGTGCATCCCTTATCCTTTCCGGATGCGCCTCGATGAATAAAGCACAGAAGGGTGCAGCTATCGGAACTGCTGCGGGCGGTGCAGTTGGTGCCGTGATCGGTAAGGTATCCGGCAATACAGCTCTTGGAGCCGTGATAGGAGCTGCCGTAGGCGGTACTACCGGAGCAATTATCGGTAATAAAATGGATAAGCAGGCTGAGGAAATAAAGAATAAAGTTCCCGATGCCAAAGTTGAAAGAGTTGGAGAAGGTATAGTTGTGGAATTCAGCAGTAATATCCTTTTCGGATTCGACAAAGCAGACCTTTCGACTGATGCAAAAAGTAATCTTGACAAGCTTGTCACGGTTTTAAATGAATATTCCGATACAAATATCGAGCTGCAGGGCCATACCGACAGCAAAGGTAGTGAATCCTATAACCAGACCCTATCCGAAAGACGGGCTGCAACCGTATCAGCTTACCTGTTTGAAAAGGGGATCAAAACTGAACGTGTGACTACAAAAGGATTCGGTGAAACTCTTCCCAAGTACGATAACAACACCGAGGAAGGCCGTGCCCAGAACCGCAGGGTTGAGTTCCTCATCACAGCAAACGAGAAGATGATCTCTGATGCCGACAGAGAAGCCGGTAACAGATAATCAATAACAAATAAACCATTTTATTATGTTGAACCGGGAAAAATTTGCCGATATTTTCCGGTTTTTTATTTCCACATGATTATGAAAACATATTTTATTTCCCCGATAATGCTGCTGGCAGTGATATTCAGTTGTTCTTCAAATAAGAGGATTACTGTCAGTTCCCCGGATAAAACCATCAGATTTGAGCTGTATTCCGATAAAAAAACCGGGGAAATCAGCTTCACGGCTGAAGCAGGTGGTAAGAAAATATTACTGCCATCCTCTTTTGATATTGAAATAAAAGAAGGTGATCTGAATAATGAGATGAGGATTTTAAAAGTCGAAAAAGAATCGGTATCACACACATGGATAAACAATTTTGGTGAAAGAAAGGAGATCCCCGATAACTATAATCAGGCAAAGGTTTTCATAAAAAGCAATGATTTGGAATACAACCTGATATTGCGTGTATATAATGAAGGTGCAGCTTTTACATACGAATTTCCCCGACAGGAAGGACATGATTCATTAATCATTACCGATGAAAAAATAGTTTTCAGGTTTCCCGGTGATTACATGGCATGGTCTGCTCCCCGCGCCCAGGCACTTTATTCTCATGTTCAGCTTTCAAAGATCGACATGGGCGCAGAGCGACCTCTGGTAATTGAGATTGACAGCACCCTCACAATCGCTCTCACTGAGGCAAAACTGGTTGATTATGCACGAATGAAATTTGAACCTGATCCATCAGCAGGAATTGCTATCAGAACACGGCTCGGAAGTGAGGTAAATAAATCCCTGCCGTTTCAGTCTCCCTGGCGCGTTATAATGATTGGCAGAAATCCCGGAGATCTTCTTGAGAAGAATTACCTGATTCTGAATCTCAATGACCCGTCAGAAATCGAGGATATTTCGTGGATAACACCCGGTAAGGTTCTTCGCGAAGTATCGCTTTCCACCATAGGCGGCAAAGCTGCTGTGGATTTTGTTTCAGCACATAATATGCAATATTTGGAATA
>DNOQ01000549.1:2748-4971 GCA_003501665.1 Bacteroidales bacterium
TTCGGATTTGTCCAGGTTGGTACACAGGAAGTAACAGCCTGGATGCATAATGCAATTAAGAAATGTGCAGACTACAGAATAGTGGTTGATGTTCATGATGAATACCGGCCGACAGGTTTTTCAAGGACATATCCGAATTTCCTTACCCAGGAAGGGATCCGTGGCGATGAGGAAAGTCCTCCCAACAGTCATACCCTTATTACAATGTTTACCCGGATGCTGGCAGGTGCAGGTGATAACACGATTTGTTATTATGATAACAGGGTAAGTGCAAAAATGGGATCTCATGCTTCGCAGCTGGCAAAAGCAGTCTGCATTTTCAGTCCCTTACAGTTTTTATACTGGTATGACAGACCAGTTCCTTCTCCCGACAAAAAATCTGAGCTCTGGGGAAAACCAAATATACTGGGCGACGAACCCGAACTGGAATTTTTCGACAATGTCCCGACAGTCTGGGATGAGACCAGAGTACTCCATGCCGCAATAGGTGAATATGGCATTATTGCCCGGAGGAAGGGAAATGAATGGTTCATTGGTGGTATAAACGGAATTCATAAAAAGAGTTTCGATATAAAATTTTCTTTCCTGGAACCGGGAATAAAATACAGGGCATCGGTCTATTCTGACGATCCTTCGGTAAATACCCGGACTCACGTGAGGATCGACAGGATTGAAATCGACTGGAATAATGTATTACCTGTAGTGCTGGATCCAAATAAGGGATTTGCGATGCATATCCGGCCGGAAGTAGAGACGCCCAAATTGGGCGTCTCTACGTTACAATTATAAAATAATTCGTGTTACGCATGCATGTTCACCCTGCACATCGTACCACAAACATTAAATATTTGCATTAAAGGTATCCCCCTGGTTAAGATCGCCCGTCTGGAATCCTTTTGTGAACCATGCTTTTCTCTGGGCAGCAGTCCCGTGTGTGAATGAATCAGGGTAAACACGTCCCTGATATTTTTTCTGGAGTACATCATCTCCGGCCGATGCCGCTGCATTCATTGCCTCCTGTGCATCACCCGTTTCAAGCGTGTTAAGCATTCTGTCAGCATAATGAGCCCAAACGCCGGAAAGAAAATCAGCCTGCAGCTCAAGCCTTACCAGAAGCTGATTAGCCTGAGTTTCGCTCAATCTTGCTCTTTGTGAATTGACCTGATCAAGGATTCCCAGCAGGTTCTGAACATGATGCCCTATTTCGTGTGCTATTACGTAAGCAATGGCAAAATCACCTTGTGCTCCCAGCCTTTGCTGGAGATTTGCAAAAAATTCCAGATCAATATAGACTTTTTCATCGCCCGGACAGTAAAAAGGACCACTGGCTGCAGTTGCATAGCCGCAGGCCGATGACACCTGTCCGCTGAACAATACCAGTTTAGGCTGCCTGTAAGTATGACCCGATTCCCGGAATATCTTACCCCAGATAGTCTCGGTATCCTTAAGTACAACAGAAACAAACTGTGCCAGTTGTTCCTCTTTTGCGGTCGGCTGATATTCTGTTGTTCCGGTACCGCTTTCCGATTCATTAAGAAGCGCTGAAGGGTCGCCTCCAAGCAGTAAAACCACCAAAGCTATCAGAACCGTTCCGATACCGCCTCCGATGGCTACTCTGCCCGTAGTACCCATCCCCCTGCGGTCTTCAACATTGTCACTGCCTTGCCTTCCTTGCCATTTCACGAGTTTTCCGTATATTAATATTTTAATTTAAACAGTTTAAGCTGCAATGGTCAATTACAAATGTATCTGTTTTTCTCTGAATTTTCAACTTTTAAGCTTCCCGAATGTTCAAATAATATAATGAATAATACGCACTCTTCCGGGAATGTCAGTTAATTTGTTAAAATTTGAAAACGNNATTTGTAAAATGAACACAAAAGATCATATATCAAAGACTTATCAGGTAACAGGAATGTCGTGTGCCTCCTGTGCCTCCAGGACAGAATCATTCGTCAGGAACCTTAAAGGAGTAGAAAGTGCATTTGTCAACTTTGCAGATACTTCTATAAGGGTAGTGTTTAACCCTGAAGAAATAACTCCTGAAGAAATTAAAAGTTCAGTTAATTCAATAGGTTATGATATAATTAATGATGAGGCAGATGGTTCAGAGGTAACTGAACAAATCCGCAATGACTTGCTGGTAAAAACCCGCCTTAATACAACAGGAGCTGCAGCATTAAGTATCCCGATTTTTCTGATTGCCATGTTTTTCATGAATAT
>DNOQ01000443.1 GCA_003501665.1 Bacteroidales bacterium
AGAAACATGATATAAAAACAACCACGAGCCCTGTAGAGCCTGCCCCGCCATAGCGGGGGGCGATCTGTTTAATTTATTTTTAAAATTTCCCTTTGTTATTGATTTTTGTTGCGTTGAATTTATTATCAACCGGTTCTCCCCTTATATTAATATTTGGCGTTTTCACATATCCCGGTTCCCTTAAATACCAGTCTTTGGTAAGGTTCTCCGGAATATTATCACCTGTCTCTTTCATCCATTCATTTAGTACAGATCTCAATTTTACAAGCTTCTTCATATAACCCTTGTTACCTGCTAAATTATCATACTGATCAGGATCAGTAATATTTTTGTATAACTCTTCATTTGGTCTGGGAGCAGTAAAAATATCTGCCTGCTGTCTGGTCAGACCATTTATCTTCCACAGGCTGTCAAGCTCCTCATAGGACGGACTCCCAACGGCATCTGCAGGTCCCGATTGAGGATACTGCGGCCTGGAATTCAGAATATAAAGATAATCTTTGGTCCTGACCATCCTCTCATGTGCTTCATAATCGTGCCAGTTATGTTCCGCGAAAATGTAATTTCTGAATTTCCGTGAAGGTTTCTTTAAAAGTCTTGTAAAACTGTACCCCTGGACAGTTTGAGGTGTGTCCAGGCCAGCAAGTTCGAGAACAGTGGGTGCAATATCGATGGCACTAACCAGTGCTTTGCAAAGCTGAGGTTCATTACCTGCACCGGCCGGCCAGTGTACGATGAACGGGCTTTTCAGGCCACGGTCATTGACCCTGGTCTTACTATGAGGGAATGGCCGGCCATTATCAGCCATTATTATTATCACTGTATTATCTATAACATTTTGCCTGATGAGTTCATCATACACGAGGCCAATATAGTGATCAAACCGTGCGATCTCATCATAATATTTTGAAAGATCTCCTTTGGTTTTTGCACCTTGTGCCAGATACCAGGGAGGAGTTATATTTTGAGGATCGTGGGTTCCTGAAAACTCATTCGGTCCCCATACTCTGTGTGCATCATGAGCTGCAAACCACATCAAAAAAGGTTTCCCCTGAGGTCTTTCCTGAAGGCACCTGATCCAGAGTTCCTCTCCGCCATCGCCGTTAAGTTTGTTATTCTCATTGATAATGTCAAAACCTCTGCGGGCATAATTACCCATATGGAATTTCCCCGCGTGAGCTGTATAATAACCATTCTGCCTCAGTATTTCAGGGAAAGAAATCATGTAATCGGGAGGTAAAGTATGGAGTTCAGCACCACCTGTATTATGAGGATATCTCCCTGTTATTATACTATTACGGCTTGGACTGGAAGAGCTTGCAGTGAGGAAGAAATTTGTGAACCGGATACCTGAACCTGCTACCCTGTCGATATTCGGAGTTTTCACCTGGCTGTTTCCGTAGCATCCTATATCATCCCAGCTTACATCGTCGGCAATCATCAGGACAAAATTCGGTTTATCCTGAGCTGTTGCAGATGCTGCACACAATATTCCCAAACCACACGCGATCCTGTTTATAAAGTGATGAGTTAACATTTGTCTCTTATTAATTTTCTCCGAAATACTTCTGCAGTGTATATTCCGGTTGCCACCTGTCTGGCTTCCGGACAAGCCTGGTATGATCATATTGCAGCGGTAAAATTTTATTTGCAGTAAGAGAAACTGTGTCATTAACTTCTTTCTGCAATTCTTGCATCAGCTTCATCATATCTGTAATCCTTGTCTCGAATCCATCAACTCCGGCAAGATTATTAAGCTCAAGAGGGTCGTTAACAAGGTTGAACAATTGTGTGTAGTCCCTTTCAGGATATCTTATAAGTTTCCATTCTTTTGTCCTGACCGCCCTTACTGTAGTACGATAAACAGTAAAAAGGGATGAGCGCACTTCATCTGATTTTCCGGATATTAACGGCATAAGGCTCTTTCCATCAATTCCTTCAGGAGAAGGCAGTGAGCAAAATTCAACCAGCGTCGGATAAAGATCGAACAAATAGACCAGAGCATCAGACACTTTTCCCCTTGGAATTCCAGGCCCTGTTATGATTAAAGGAACTTTCATGCTATGCTCATAGAGGTTCTGTTTACCCAGTAAACCATGACTTCCAATAGCCAGACCATTATCCGCAGCATAAACAATAATGGTATTATCATACAATCCATTATTTTTCAGTGATTTGATTATTTCACCAATTTTTTCATCAAGATGAGTGATAAGACCATAATAATCGGCGAGCGCTTCCTGTACTTTTTCATGGGGACGGGGCCATGCCAGCAGGTTTTCATCGCGTACCATGAGATCGTCAAAAGCAAATGGATGTAACGGCATAAAATTGCCGGGCAGGGTCATAGATTCAGGTGAATATCTGTCAATATAATCAGTACGGGGAGAATATGGATCGTGAGGAACAGTAAATGCAACATAGCAAAAAAAAGGATTCTTCTTATCCCCCTTTGCATACTCGTTTATAAATTCGACGGCAGCACCCGCAAAGAGATCGGTGGAAAAACCTTTCTTTTCAGGTTCAGATAGTTTTCCATCAGTTCCCATGTCTGCTACAGGAATATTAAAATGATCTGCCATCCCTCCAAGAAAAACACTTTCCCCTTTCTGAAAGCTTTCTTCGAAAGCACTTTTTTCGTTGTGCCATTTACCTGTGCCAAAAGTTACATAATCGTTCTCTGCAAAATGCATGGGCATGGTTTTAATGCCCTCGAGTTTATCATAGACATTAAAAAGATTCATCCCGCTTAAAAGCATTGCACGACTTGGAGCAGAAATAGCTCCATGATGGCCCCCCATGACATAACTGTTAGTGAACCGCAAACCATAAGCTGCAAGCCTGTCGATGTTAGGGGTTTTTATTTGCTGATTTCCTGCACATCCGATTGCATCTGCCCTCTGGTCATCAGCGAGAATAAAAAGGATATTCGGTTTATGTTCTTTTTTCTGGCATGAAACAGCTGCCGTAAGCATTGAAATCCCACATATGCAACCGGTAATCAGTTGGCAATTGTACATATTTATCTAATTTAAATGATCTTTGGAAAATAGCTCCTCATGAACTACATTACCATCCACATCAAAATGCTGAAATTTAAGATTTACCTTTTCATCTGAATGATATAACGATCCCTTTAAGAATCCCCCTTTCACTCTCAGGAACCTGTGTTCAGGTCTTAAATCATTCTGATCCCAGCCGCCGGCATGAACGTCAGATCCGGCACCACAGCTGAACTCCCATAATGTGGTCCCCGGAATATTGGTTACATACTGCCAGTGCCGGTCACCGTTACATATAAAGACATTGTCGAATTGTTTCAGATATTCTCTTATTTCATTACCCTCGTAAGCAAAAACCTTATTTGAATAATTGTCCTTCTTATTTTCACGGTCAGGCCCCAAAATGGGACCGGGTGTTATAATGAGCTTAAATGTTGCATCGGATTTCAGAAGTGTGTTGTATAGCCATTCTTTCTGTTCTTTACCCCATATTGTTTTATCCGGACCATCCTGATCGGTATTTTTACTCCGGTAATTCCTTCCTTCCATCAGCCATATCTGAAGGTCTTTGCCCCACCGGATTGTCTTATAAGGCAGATCATTTGACGGGAACTGCTCTTTATCAAATATTTCCAGACCTCTCTCCCATGATACTGTTCCATATCGCATACCCGGATAAGCATCATCCCTCAGGACATCGTGATCATCTTTCATGAAATAGGTAGTAACCTGCCTGTAAAAATCACGCTGATATGGAAGGGCAAAGATCCTGTCCCATTTGAATCTCATTAATTCTTCTGTCAGGGCGAAAGGGCCTGCTTTATCATAATATTCAACATCGCCTGTATGAACCAGAAAATCAGGAAACATTTGCTGCATTATACTGTAAATCTTATGACCGTTAATTGAATCATCCCTTCGGGGATAATCGTGGCATGTAACAATGCAGAAATTCAGATCAGTTACAACTCCTGCATCAGGAGGTGTACGAAATGAACCTGTAATTTTATCTGAGATTTTTGATTTGCCCGGTTTTTTTGATTCGATTTCCACAACATATTTGGTCCCCGGAGTCAATCCTGTCAGCTTCCACTGGTATGTAAAGTTCTTTTGGGCATCGACCGGAGTCCATCCGGATTCAATCCTGGTTTCAGGATCTTTCAGAGGGTAATATACCAGCTTAACCTCACCCTCCATGCCGGGACATGCCCCTTCCATCTCATCAAGAGAAAAGCCTGATGGCAGCTGTGCCATATAAATTGAGTCGATATTTGCTCCTTTGTCAAGTCTCCGGTGATTCTCAGCATCTGGTTCTAAGAATTTGGGACCGGCCCGGTTCATTTCCGGTTCGCCGGTTAGTCTTGTCCAAATCACAACTGAGTTCTGATCAACCCAGCCATTATGCAGACCATTGCCAAAAAAAGGACCTGGAGACTGCAGGTTGCATCCGGAAAAGGCTATAATTAAAATGGTAAGAAGGGTAAAATGTTTCATATTTTTAGTTTAATCTTAAATCACTATTTCTGATATTCTCAAGAAGATCCCTCAGCTCTCTGGCCTTTTCGCAATAAAGGGTTATCAGATTCTCCTTTTGCCCCGGATCAGATTCGAGATTATAAAGGACCATCTCACCCGTGTCGGTATGGGAACCGTACTCTGCTTTTCTCCACTCCGGTTCTTTAGAGACCTCACCGGTAGTGGACTCAATCAAGACCCAGGCTCCCTTTCTTATAGCAAAATTGCCATTTATAGTATGATATATCACTGACTCCCTTATAATTCCAGGAAAAGTTTCATTTATCATGGCCGCGGACATATCAAAACTATCTTCACATGTTCCGGCCGGGAGGGTTGCTCCTGTAAAAGAAGCCAGGGTTGCTATTATATCAGTCTGGCAGATCAGCTGTTTACTGACTGTTGAAGGCTTTATTACGCCCGGATATCTCACAATAAAAGGGACACGGGTTCCTCCCTCCCAGAGGTCTCGTTTCAGGCCCCGCCAGTTACCCATGCTGTAGTGATCATACTTTTTAATCCTGGCATAGGCATAAGTCTCGGGTCCATTGTCGCTGGTAAAAATTACAATTGTATTATTTTCAAATCCGTTTAACCTGAGTGCCACAAGCACTCTGCCGACTGCCATATCAGTCTGAACCACATAATCGCCATAGGCTCCTGCCTGCGATGTAGCTCTGAACTCCTCTTCAGGGATAATTGGAGCATGGGGTGACGGCAGGGCATAATACAGAAAGAATGGCTCACCTTTTCCGCGCCTGTCATTGATCCACTCAACTGCCTTGTCAGTTAGTCTGCCAGGCACTCTGGTAATATCCCATCCTTTCGCAGCAGGACCCGGACGGCACTCCCACGATCCCTCATCCGTTTTTAAAATTCCAAGATTGAGCATCTCCGTTGGAATCTCAAGTACCCTGTCGTTTTCAATCCAGGTATATGGCGGAAAATTGATGGTTCCCGTACCAAAGTAGTAATCAAAACCTTTTGCAGTTGGTCCATCTTTTATTGGCATTGACCAGTCGAATGCATCAGGAGTCCAATTCTCTTTGCCGTTCATGGAAATATTGCTCCATGATATCTTTGAGCTGTCATTCTGCCCGAGACCGGGCCTGAATGGCCATGTCTGGCCCAGGTGCCATTTGCCGATACAAGCCGTCTTATAACCCTTTTCTTTCAGCATTAAAGCGATTGTCATCCTGCCCTCTTCAATAGCCGGATCGCCCCACTGATTTATTATGCCTGTTTTAAGGTTCCCTCTCCAGTGGTAACGCCCGGTCAGCAAAGAGTAACGGCTGGGTGATGAGACACCAGAGGCACTGTGGGCATCAGTAAAACGGATACCCTCCGAAGAGAGTTGGTCAATCCATTGTGTTTTAATCTTCGAATTCTGGTTCTGGCAACTGATGTCGCCATACCCCAGGTCGTCGGCCAGGATAATTACAACATTTGGCGGAGCAGCATTTTGCGATGTTGCTGCAGATGCTATCGCGGTGGCTAAAACCAGGAATCCGGATTTCATTTGACCGGGCTTTTAAATTTCACAATAAGAGCCGG
>DNOQ01000007.1 GCA_003501665.1 Bacteroidales bacterium
ATTTGCACCTGTAAAATATAATTTCTGACATAGTTTATTTTTCAATCAGGAATTCATTTCCTGAGATTTAAGTATATTGTCAATTGAATTTTTGATTTTCTGTAAATATCCCATTCAGAAGAGATTCATTTTCTTCCTTATATCTGGAGGAAAACCTGCTCCTCAGATAATGTGGATCCAATAACTGAAGCATATAATTCAATATGGTTTTTTTTCCAAATTTCCTTCTNNGTTAAAAGATTAATATAATCCACATTTACAGAGAGATGAAAGAAAATATCAGGTATTGTATACCTGTTTATCCTCATTGCTTTGTATATCCTGTAACTGTCTTTAAGATACCTCAGGTTGATATTTACCGAATTGGAAACTGCATGGTCATGTTTACGGTATAAAACCGTTTCATTATCTGTAAAATAAAGCTTGTAGTTATTCTTAGTTGCCCTTAACCACAAAGGATAATCGTCAATCATCGGAAATCTCTCATCAAAACCTCCAAGTGAAAGAAATGTTTTCCTGTTAATAAATGCAGTCGGAGCAGGAAGCCGGTTTCTTTTTAATAATTTAATATACTGTTGTTTAGCCTTCAGACAAAAGAATGACTCATACATATTTTGCCAATACCTGTTTACGACTGCCTCGTCTGAATTTGTTAATTTCCTGTTTGATGAATTTACCTTAAACCAGACAAGTCTGCTGAAGAGAAAAGAGACTTCAACATCTGAATTCCGGATAAACTCAATATTTGTTTTTATACATTCTTTCATGAGAATATCATCTCCGGAAATGACTTTGATCCATTCACCTTCTGCGATGCTGATTCCCCTGTTATTGTTTGGTGCTATACCTGTATTAACCTGTGAAGCGATCAATTCTGCCCTCACAAATCTGGCTTTGTTTTCCAATAGCCATTTACTGCAGATCTCAACTGTATTATCACCTGAGCAATCATCTGTTACAATTAGTTCAATATCGGGGTATGTTTGTGTCTTAACACTTTCGAGGGTCTCAACAATGTATTCCGATGAATTATAAGTGGGAATAATTATTGAAACCAATGGTAATTTTTCTTTATCTGTTGACATACTTCAGGTTTATGTTACGCAGGTTGCTGGTTGTTTGTCAGAATGGTATATTAGTCAGCCTCAGGCTTGTTCAGTTCCTTTTTATTTAAAAGATAAGCTATAATTACACCTGTAAGTAAAAATGTAATCGGATCATTATACTGGAAAATCACCAGACCCAGAAAAAGGACAATGAATAATCCAATTATGTATCCTTCATTTATCTTGCGATTTTCAATATCATTTTTCTGATAATACAGGATGTTTTTGCCGATCCATCCAAAAAACAGTACAAAAAACAGACTGCCGATAATCCCCAGTTCGCACAACTGCACCATAAATTCGGAATGCAGAACAACCTTTCCATACATCAGATAATTAGGAAAATTTCTTAATCCCACCCCTCTTACCGGGTGTTCCCTGAATATTTCATATCCCAGAACATAAAAAATTCCCCTGTCACCGAATTTTTCCAACACTGTTCCCCTGACTTTATTATAGTAAACGAGTTCGGCGCTTTGTTCATTTGTCTGGGATAGACGGTCACCCAGATAAGTATTTTTAATAACAAAATTGAAGATACCCAATACTATAAATGTTCCGAAAAATAGTATGGCCAGGTTTTTTAATAAATTCTTAGACCGGTTAATATAAAAATGAGAGACCAGAAGAATCGCAAAGCCTCCGAATGCCATCCTGGAGGCTGTTGCCAGAATTATATAAAAAGGAATAATAACCAGTACCAGCAATCTCTTTAAATCAATTTCTTTATACAGGAACCTCAGATAAAGTAATATAATCAGTATGAGTGCAGAGATACCTATTGCATTTGAATCGATCTTAAGTCCTAACCTGAATAAATCATTAGCCCTGGTTGTCTCAAAGATCAATATTATCAACATCCTGATATAAAGCCCTGTTATTATTATATCAAATAATATTTTCCGGTCTTTGAACTTTTCCGAAGATATCACCCATAAAACCATAAGCGGCCTTGTAATTGTGATAAAAAGACCATAATAAGTAAAATCAGCCATTGCCCCCATAGTGGCCGTATTAAAGAATGCATAAATGACCCATATTGTCCATAAGACTACAGGCATTCTGAATCCGGCTTTAATAAAATCCGCGTTTGCAATATTCAGAAGAATTGTCAATGCAATAAGGAATCCGGTCATTCTGTTTGCAGCATCAAATTTCAGAATAAATATCTGGAGAGGTTCCCAGATTATGATCACAAACAGAAGAACATATTTGATTTTAGCATACTTGAACATCTTCAGGCGTTTTTTGATCTTACTTTATTGATAATCCCATTTATGAGTTGCAGCACCTCATCCAGTTCACGGATTTTCAATAATCTGGCTGACAATAAATAGATGATTCCCGCTACCGGAATGCCAACAATCAGCTTCAGTAAATCAGCCGGGATCAGAAAAACTATTCCGAACGCGGCAAAAGCAGCAAATAAAGTCGCCAGAATAACAGGAAGCATTTCTTTTATTTGCCGGGCAGCTCCAAAATCATAAAATTTACCGGGATAATATGCATTAATAAAAAAGCTGATAAATGTGACAATAAAATTGCCTATAACTATTGCCTTTAATCCTATTGGTATTGATACTATTAATGCTAATAAAGCCAGGGGAAACTTGGATATATCAACCCTGAAATAGAGATCGCTTCTTCCGACAGCGTTAAGTATATTCATATTCAAAGCGCTTATCGGGGTGATCATCCGGGCAAAACAGAGCCATTGCATAAGTGGTATTGCAGGAGCCCATTTTTCCGTCAGTAAAACACGTATGAAAGGTCCTGAAAAGATAGCAAACAATGTCATCAGCGGAATTACAAAAAAAACAATCATACGCATCAGACGTCCGTAAACTGACACCAGACGCTCCCTGTCATCCTGAAGGGATGCAAGGACCGGATAAGTTACTCCCTGGTGAATGGTGGTTATCAGACCTGACAACATCTCAGGATATTGTCGTGCTTTGGTGTAAAAACCAAGTTCCCCGGCACTGAAGAACTTGCCGATCAGAAGTGAGTACATATTATTGAAGAAGGAAGCCACGACACCCGCTCCCAGCAATTTTGATGAAAATCCAAAAAGCTGTCTGAACGATTGTTTGCTAAAGATCATAATTGGCTTCCATCGGCTCAGAATAAAAAAAAGAAAGCTCCTGATGATTGCATAAAGAAGTCTTTGTAAAACAAGCGACCAAACCCCTAGCCCCCCGTAAGCCGCAATAACTCCGGTTATTCCACTTATAATATTCGAAGTAAAAGAAACAATTGCCTGAGTGCGGAAATCGAGATTTACCGTCAGACGTGTCGCCTGTACCAGAGACAGAGAATTAAAAATGATGATCAGCGACAGTACCCTTGTCAGATCAGTAAGCTGTGGCGCATTATAAAACCTTGCAATTAAAGGTGCAGTAAAGAACAGAACAAAATAGAATATTACTGCAACAGTGATATTGAAATAAAATATTGTCGAATAATCAGCCTCACTCCTGTCTTTTTTCTGGATCAGTGCACTGGAAAATCCGCTGTTTACAAAGAGTTCGGAGAAAGCAAAGAATATTGCAAGCATACCTATCAATCCGTAATCGGAAGGCATCAGTATCCTTGCAAGAATTATCCCGATCACAAAACTGATTGCCTGTGTTCCGAATTTGTCAACAGCATTCCAGAAAACTCCTTTGACAGTTTTCTTTTTCAGTGACTGATCTGGCATCAGGTATTATTTTCCATTATGATGAGAACATGATTTCCGGATTAGCTCGTGTTATAAGATCGTCCTGAGTAGCATAGGATATGTTACAAGCACCGGTAACTAAGCATTGAATAAACATGCCCTGATTTCATTAAAAATATTCTCTGAGGCTGTCACTGAATTCGGGGGCTTCAGGTAAATATTACAGAATTCTTTCCTTTCATCTTCTTTTATATCATTTCCCGCCAGGACAACATCTTCAATAAAATCCGAAATATCTTTTTCATTAAAAGCATGATAGTGCTGCCTTACCGCAAGTTTGCCAATTTCATTCAGCCTTTTTTCAATATCCGGGTCATTCATAAGAAAAAGCGAAGGTTTCCCTGCATAAAGATATTCTGCAATAAACGACATGCTGTCATGGATCATAGCATCGGAGGTCAGAAAGAGGTCGCTGTAATCATCTTCGCATAACTGCCCATTATCCATCAAAGCCCACTTTAAATAGTATTTATCCGTTCTTTCCTTACCCCAGCCCGGATCAGTATATAATTTCTTTTTAAGCAGAGGATGTGGTTTGAAAGCTATCTGTATCCTGTCATGTAATCTTTCAGCAACCGATATCATGATACCTGAATAGGTAAGAAATGACGAAAAATCAATTGAATTACCCTGCTCCGGTATTGTATGATGTGGAGCCCAGATGATCCTTTTAAGGTTGTAAATACTTTTTTTCCAGGGATTGCCTGGTTTGTAATTTTTATCAGTTATGAGATCTGCCCATGGATAACCGGTTACAACTCCATTTGACGGCCGTTTAGACATTTCAGAATAAAATCCCTTATGAATTTCTGTTTCAAGAAAATTCCTCCACAGAGCCGAATAGAAGAAATCCGAATAACTTTTACGGTGCAGATCACTTACATAAAATCCATAAGGCGAATAGCAGGTAAGATGATCAAGATAATTTCTTATAAGATACTGCGGTCTGGACATATCCCAGGGATGGGTAAAAAAAATGACATCGGGGGCGATCTCTTTTTTAACATCCAGCCAATTCCCTGTTCCAGAATTACAGGAATTTAATACGCTGTATCCGTGTGATCTGAAATAATCATATTCTTTGTCCATCAACCGTATCATATTATCTCTGTCATAGTATGTTATCGGACACACTAGTATGAGGGGGTCAAAGTGTTCATCCTTTTCCATCAGTCTGTAAAGTGTTTCAAACTTCCAGGCCGAAGAATTAAGTGCAAAAAAGACAATTTTAAATTTCTTCCTGCCCCTGAGTTTTTTTAGTTTTCTCCTGTGCCATAACGGGACCATGAAGATTAAACTGGCATCAATTACAGATTTTACGATCTTGCTTATCTGCTCTTTGAAAAGCTTTAACAGTTTATTGGTAAGGCAATCAGACATTCACACATATGATATTTACCGCTCCGACTTCAGCCACTTCTCAAGGGAATAAAGATCCTCCCTGAAAGTTAATTTCATATTATAACTCTCGCCTTTAACAACGTAGATCTGTTCACCCGGAAGATAATTAAAGACAACTGAGCAATCATCGGTTGTTTTAAAATCGGGATCCTTTAATGCCATCTCGTATGCTTTCTTTATTATTCCCAGTTTAAATCCCTGGGGTGATTGTCCGTTCCTGAGAGTATTTCTGAAAGGCATCCCTGTAATAATATCTGAATCACTTACCTGCAATACAGTATCGCTTGGTGTTACTCCAACGTTAACAGCATTATAATGTTTGAGTTTCTCAATGCAATCAGAAATTATACGGGTATTTACAAGAGGTCTTACGGCATCGTGTATAAGAATATTTGCGTCAGGATCATTATAGGCATTAATAGCCGTGAGGCTTGACTGGTATCTTTCTGCTCCGCCGGCAAGCATCTTTCTTACTTTAAAATAACCGTTTTTTGAGCATATCTCTTTTATATCCTTTATATACATAGAATTTGAGACAACAGCTATTTCGTCAATATCCGGGTGGTTTTGAAATATCTCAATGCTGTGTTCAATTACCATTTTATTTCCCAGTATATAAAACTGTTTGGGAAGGTTATTATCAAGGCGCTGACCTGTCCCGCCGGCAAGTATAACCGCTATGTTCATATTAAATCGGCCAGATTTCCCCGACTATTCCGTTAAAAATATTTTCTGATGCAGATCTGTTGCCGGGGGGCATCAGAACCTCTTTGATAAATTCTATCCTTTTTTCTCGCATGGTATCCTTACCTCCTATAACAACGCTTTCTATAAAAAAGTTAAGTTCTTCAAACTTCCTGCTATGATAAAGAACACTCAAAGCCTTTTCTCCATATTCATTCCAGCCTGTCATTACATCTTCGTTACTGATCATGAAAACTGATGGTTTTCCGGTGAACATATATTCTGTAATGAAAGAGCCGCAATCAAGAATCAGTGCATCGGATGTTAAGAAGAGATCGATGTAATCGCCCTCTTCCACCTGTCCGTTAGGGAGATCTTCCCACTCCCTGAAATAATCATCTGTTTTCTTCTTGCCCCATTCAGGATACTGATACAATTTTGGTTTTAACATCGGATGAGGCTTCAGAACAAATTGCAGCTTCCCCTGGTATTTTTTTGCAATATCAAGCATTATACCGGAATAATTGAGGAAATTGGATGTCTTCAATCCTTCTTTCATCAGATGATGAGGCGCCCAGATTACTCTTTTTACACCGGCAGCCGATTTTTTCCAGATATCAGCAGGTTTATGTGATTTATCAAGAAATGGATCACAACCCGGATATCCTGTAACTCGCACATTTCTTCCCCTGTTCCTGGCGTATTTCACGGCAATTTCTTTATGGATCGGCGTTTCATAAAAAGCCCGCCAGACTGCATTATGAAAAAACTGATTAAATTGTTCATCATAGGTATTCGGGGTCATAAAAGCGTAAGGTACATAGCAGGTCAGATGATCAGGGAAGTTCCTTATATAATAATCCTCTCTGGTAAGCTGGTAGGAAGTTGTGAAAAAGATAATATCCGGCCTGATTTCGTTTTTTACATCAAGCCATCTTTCTGTATTTGTATTTAATGCCATTAAAACAGGGTATTGTTTCCCTGTAAAAAGGTTATATGCATCATTCATCCAGATTTTCATCATCTCTCCGTTATATGATATATAGGGACAAACTATAATTACCGGATCAAACCTTTTATCATCCATCATCATGCGGAAAACATCATCCAGTTTCCATATTGCCCCGTTAACAACGAAAAATGCCACTTTTATTACTGCTTTCCCCTTTATTCTTTTCAGGCTTCTGCTGTGTCGTAAAGGTGCAGAATGAATAAGACAGAGATCTGCAAATGATTTCAGGTATTTCCTTAACCGGACTGA
The DNA here is from genome assembly GCA_003501665.1 of Bacteroidales bacterium. GTDB lineage: Bacteria > Bacteroidota > Bacteroidia > Bacteroidales > VadinHA17 > LD21. Next base: position 7,175 of record DNOQ01000007.1, read on the forward strand.
TGGTACAAATTTTTTTGCTGTATTTCTTATACTACTCATAAAAACTGTTTATAGCATCTGCCACATAAGCTGCTTCGTCAGTAGTCATCACCTGGCTGATCGGAAGACTAAGCACTTCATTGTGAATCTTTTCCGTTACAGGCAAGCTCAGGTTGTTCCATACTTTATAAGCCGGCTGCCTGTGCGGAGGGACAGGATAATGGATCAATGTCTGTATTCCTTTATCGGTAAGGTATCTTTGAAGCTTATCGCGGTTTGGGGTTCGTATGACAAAAAGGTGCCAGACATGAGAAGAGGTGAGAGATGAGTGATGAGAGGTGAGAGATGAGCGATGTGTGGTAAGTGGTTCTGCATTCCGGTTGCCGTCCCGGTAGCTATCGGGAGCCGGATACCAGGTGCAAGGTAATATGATATCCGGATGTTTTATGTTGCTGATATAGTATTGAGCAATCTCCCTGCGGCGTTGGTTATCAGCATCGAGTCGTGGAAGCTTAACACGGAGGATCGCTGCCTGGATCTCATCAAGCCGGGAATTCAATCCTTTATAAATATTCTGATACTTCACCTTTGAACCGTAATTGGCCATAGTCCGGACAACCTCTGCAAGTTCATCATCATTGGTTGTAACCGCACCTCCGTCGCCCAAAGCAGCAAAGTTTTTTCCGGGGTAGAAGCTGTGTCCGGCTGCATCACCCAGAGAACCCGTACGTTTAAGTGTTTCAGCGTTCCCCACCTTCGCTATAGCTTCGGTGGGCGAAGCAGGTTTCAGCGTTTCAGAAGTTCTATTTAACTCTGAAACCCTGAAACCCTGAAACTGTGGAACATAGAAAGCTCCCGCCGCCTGTGCATTATCCTCGATAATCCTGAGACCATATTTCCGCGCAATTAATTCAAGCCCGTCAGACCAGCATGCCTGTCCATAGAGATGCACAACCATTATTGCCCTGGTACGGGGTGTAATATACTTCTCAACAATTGACAGATCAAGATTATATGTGTTTATGTCGGGTTCCGCGAATACCGGTGTGAGACGGTTGTCAGTGATGGCAAGAACAGAAGCTATAAAAGTATTTGCAGGAACTATTACTTCATCTCCCTCATTCATATACCCCAACTCAATATAAGCTTTAAAAATGAGCCGGAGAGCATCCAGGCCATTGGCTACTCCTATACAATTCTTTGAACCAATGAATTCAGCATATTCATGTTCGAAGTTATGCAATTCATCTCCAAGAAGATACCGGCCTGAATCGAGTACCCTCCTGATCGCTCCGGAGAGTTGCGGTTCAAAACTGTTATTAATCTTATACAGATCTAAAAAACTAATCATTATTACTTTTTCAGTATTTTTTCAGATACAATCTGTTTCAGATAAATGTAATCCGACATCTTAGTCAGTTCACATATAATTAAGAAGATAAAGGCTCCTGCTGTGACCTGGACTATCAATTTAAAGATATATGAGGTTGTCAGAAAATAGCCAATAAAAAATACCGACATTGCCATTATGCATGCTATTATAAATGCAGGAGCTATGTCCTTTAATTGTTCCTTTACACTATAATTAACAAACCTGCCGGAGAAATAACTGTTCAGGAAATATGCTATTACTGAATTGAGCATCATTCCTGCTATCATAATTTTAATTCCGAAAAGTACCCCGATAACTATTGTCGGGATACTCAGTAATTTCTTAATAATCTCGAGTTTAAGAGTAAGATCCGAACGTCCGTGAACATCCAGCATATTAAGATTTATGAAACTCAGAGGAAAAAACATACCACAGAAACAAAGCATCTGGAGGTAAACGACTGAGGTTCGCCATTTTTCACCAATAAGTGATATTATCATAGGTTCAGCAATCGCGGCCAGACCCAGCATAATTACGAACGTTACCAGCATGGTACTTTTGATCATTCTTTTATAAATCTCCTTTAACTTCTCCTTATCTTCCTGAATATGTGACAGAACAGGATAAGCCACGCGGGTAACCACGTTGGTGATTGTTGTTGAAGGTAAAGATTGAAATTGCCAGGCACGCGTATAAAAACCAAGATCTCTGGCCGAAAAGAATTTTCCTATCACCAGCTGATAAATATTGTTATATATTGTATTTATCAAAGTACTTAACAGCAGTTTACTTCCAAAGCTGAATAATTCAATAAACGATTTTTTACTGAATATCATAGCAGGTCTCCACCTGTTCCATATCCACAACAGGAAAGATCGTATACCCTGTCTCAGAAGAGTTTGTACTACGAGGCACCAGACTCCAAAACCCTTAAATGCCAGTATAATAGCAACAGTTCCGGCTGTACCTGATGCAATTACCGATATCTTTGTCTGTAATTTAAAATCTATCCTTTTTGTAAGAATAGTATGCTGTATTATACTAAGTGAATCTATAATAAGAACTATCGCCAGAACTCTGACAATTGATCTCAGCTGAACCTCATCGAAAAATCTGCCGATAGCCGGAGCTGATATAAATAACAAACCAAAAAAGAGTATGCCAACCGCAAAATTGAAGATGAAAACCGTTGAATAATCTTCCTGAGTGCAATCTTTCTTACGGATCAGTGCGCTACTGAATCCACTGTAAATAAAAGCCTCAGATATCGCGATAAATACGGCAACCATACCGATCAGACCAAATTCCTTAGGCGACAGAAGCCTCGCCAGAATGATACCAAAAAGGAACTGAATGGTCTGAGCCGCAATACTTTCAACTGAGCTCCAAACCAGACCTGTTACAGTTTTTTGTCTGAGCGACATTAATTAATCACCTGTTTTTCCGGCATATTTATAAACCAGAATATCTCCTTTTATATCCGCCTTTTCTATAAGGTTATAATTACTTTCCAAAAAATCGAGAAGCAGGGCTCTTGATTCAATAAAACCTTTGAGATTGACCATATTACTTATAATGACATAAAAGCTCTGTTGTTGATCAAACTGCTGCCTAAGCCTCTCAATATCCGATCGGGAAATTTCCCACTGTTCAGGAACGAATTTCCCTCTGAAATCAAATGCCTGCGGCAGAGGATAAATATCATTAACACCTTTATAGTAAATTTCCAGATTCTCTGCACCAATATTCCGGTAAATGAATATTGATTCTCCGGGATTTTCATTTTTCTCAATATAACTGGCAAGAGAAGGAAAATCCCTGATCTTATATAGTTTTTTATATCTGTTGAAATCTTCCGTAATATAAATCAATGAGAACAGAATCAGCCAGTAATTCAACAGTTCCGGCTTAACCATCCTGAAAAGGATTGTCAGAGAAAGGAGCAGGGGGATCAATAAAACCAGCGTATATTTATTGGCGGAATAGAGATCAGAGAAGAAATAACCAAGTATATAGAAGAATAAGATAATTACAATCGAAATAATAATGAACGGGGTGAGTTCCGGTACTCTTTTCCTGATCCGGCCATAATTAAAAGATGATAACAACAGGATAATTACTGAAAATCTGAAAGTCCAGTACCAGAAAGCTGAAACATTAAAACTGAAAGGCAGGAGATAATCAAATATCCTTCTCACGAATTCACGGGTCGTTCCGACAAAATAATTTTTAAAATCAATAACCTCCGACTGCAAAACAGTTGTTTGTACATCGATACCCGTAAGAATTTGAGGTATTATCAGTAAAACCAGTATCAGAGGAATTACCATATCAATAATGTAGATTATCAAAGGTTTCCGGTTTCTTCTGAACAACAGGACAATTGCATTGGCAAATAACAAAAACCCCATGAAATATTGAGTGAAAAGCGCTGCAATTGCCGTCAAAATGAATAAAACTCTTTTCACCGGTGTAATATTTCCGGGGTAATATGTTTGATAAAAAGAAGCTGTGATTATAATGCTCAGTAATATTACAAGTGCAAAAAGTCTTATTTCCAGAATAACGAAAATAATCCACGGATTGAGAATAAAAAGAACCGAAACTAGAGATGCAAGCTTTTTATCGGAGATCCTTTTAATAAAATGGTAAAGAAGAATCTGAGATATAATTATCAGGAACATGGAAAAGAGTCTTGCCCACAGGATTGAGTCTGATATTGTTCTCCATATTGTCAGAAGAAGGAACCAGAAAGGAGGCTGTACCTCAAAATCAAATGACTGACGATACGCGTATGACAGACTTCCTGATGTTGTATTCAATGAATAAATCTCATCCTCCCATACGTTAAAATAAGCAGAAAGAACTATCATGATAACATAATAAACCACCGAAAAAAGGAACAAAGGCAGATTATTGTTAATTAACCCGTGGAATATTTTAGGTGTTGTTTTCAGGAGAAGAGATTTAAACCGACAGGACAATGTGGTTT
>DNOQ01000065.1 GCA_003501665.1 Bacteroidales bacterium
TGTGCCTTTTTTTTGCCAGTTCATTCCCGGGATGAACCTGTATCGAAAGATCTTGTCTCGCTTCAATAAGCTTTATAAGCAGAGGAAATTCATTTCCGAATTTTTCGAAAACCAGATCACCCGTTATGTCTCCCATGTATACTTCGATCAGTTCTTCAATATTGTTGCCGGCAAGGAAGCCGTTGCTTACTGTCGAAAGATTACCTGATACGGCCGATATTTCCCAGCTCTCTCCATACCTTCGGTCGGGCTTTCCTTTTTTGTTATACCGGTTGACAAATGAAGTTCCGCCCCAGATAGTCTCCTTCAGAATCGGTTCAAATTTAAGCGGATACAGTTCCGACATTATATTAATCATTTAAACTCATGGCACTTCAGGCATTTTAGCGCACTTCAGGCACTTTTCATTACCTTTATGCGGTTTAATCGGAACAAATTTAAGAATAAATGCTAATTGTTGGGATAGCAGGAGGCACCGGTTCAGGAAAAACCACAGTTGTCAATAAATTATTAAGGGAATTTCCGAACGGAGAGGTTATCGTTATCCCGCAGGATGCATATTATAAGGATAACGGACATATTTCTCCCGAAGAGAGACAGAAGATCAACTTTGACCATCCCGCTTCGCTTGAATTCTCCCTTCTGATAAAACATCTGAAAGAGCTAAAGAGAGGCAGGCCGGTTGAAATGCCTGTTTATTCATACCTTACCTGCCTGCGGTCGGAAGAAACAATCACTGTAAAACCTGCAAAGGTTATACTTGTGGAGGGCATTCTGATCCTTACCGATCAGGATCTGCGCCAGATGTTTGATATCAGGGTATTTGTCGATGCCGACGCGGATGACCGGCTGGGACGGGTAATCCAGAGAGATATTGTTGAACGCGGGAGGTCATTAATGATGGTCCTGCAGAGGTATCACGATACTGTAAAACCATCCCATCTTCAGTTTATTGAACCGTCAAAACGGTATGCCGACATAATAATCCCGGGCGGCGGGGAGAATGAGGTAGGCATAAGAGTACTGATCTCCATCATTGAAAAGCACCTGAAAAGTAAAAATCCGGGTAAAAATGGTTCTTATGATGGCGGATTAATATAGTCGCGGTATTCTACTATCATTTATCCAGCAGATCCAATAATGATGAAATAACGGCATCAGGATTGTCAGTATGCAGCCAGTGGCCGGCATCAGGTATTATTTTTATTTCTGCAGAAGGAAAAAGCTTAAAAATATCGCTCCTGTCATCATCAGGGATATAATCTGATTTTTCGCCCTTGAGGAATATTACAGGGAAGCCGGTGACAGGTTTATAATTCTCTGAGGGTCTGGCTACTCCTTCCATTATATTTTCAAGGTTCCTTAAAATTGAAGGAGCATTGATTTTCCAGGAGAACTTATTGTCAGATGTCCTTTGAATGTTTTTCATTATGAATCCCCTTGTTCTTTCGGATGATATTTTCTCAGCAAGAAGTAATTCTGCATCATTCCTGGTTGCAGCTCCGGAAACATCTGTTTCGAGAATGGCATTAAGTATTTCCAGATGCTGATAATATTCCGGGGTTCTAATATCGCTGGCGGGGAAAGGTGAAATATCGGCAATTGCCAGACCTTCAAGCTTTTCAGGCCATCTGACAGCGTATAAGATTGCTGTCTTTCCTCCCATACTGTGCCCTGCAAGAAAGAATTTGTTCAATCCGAGTTCATCTGAAAGTTCGTGGATATCGGAACTCATTGCGGTATAATCATGTACCCGGCTACGCGGAGAGAGACCATGGTTTCTGAGGTCAGGCAGATAAACGGTAAAATCCGAACTGATGGCTTTGGCAACAGTTATCCAGTTATCAGAAGACCCGTACAAACCATGGAGGATCATAAGTGGTGGTCCTTCTCCGTATTTTCTGTAAAATAGTTTCATCAGGATTAGTCTGCCAGTTGTCTTTTATACATCTGGATTGTGTTTTCAAGGCCGAGATAAAGTGCATCGGATATAAGGGCATGTCCTATGGATACTTCGAGTAACCAGGGTATGTTCTTATGGAGATAATTCAGATTATCAAGATTAAGATCGTGGCCGGCATTGATTCCCAGTCCTGCTTCTCTTGCCAGTTCTGAAGCCATTACAAAAGGTTTTACCGCTTCGGCGGCATTAATGGCGAAGCCGGATGCATAAGGTTCTGTATAGAGCTCAATTCTGTCAGCGCCGGTAAATGCCGCATTCTCAATGTTGACCAGGTTGGTATCGACAAAAAGTGATGTTCTGATTCCCTCATTTTTAAATGCTTTTACTACATCTGTCAGGAATCTCCTGTTTCTCACGGTATCCCAGCCGGCATTCGAGGTAATGGCGTCATGTCTGTCGGGTACCAAAGTTACCTGTTCGGGTTTTACCGAAAGTACCAGATTGATAAAACTGTCAGTCGGATTACCTTCTATGTTGAATTCCGTCTTAATTACCGGTCTTAATTCAATAACATCCCTGTATTTTATATGACGTTCATCGGGCCGTGGATGTACAGTGATACCGTCTGCACCAAAAAGCTGACAGTTTATGGCAGCATTCACCACATTCGGGATATTTCCGCCTCTTGCATTCCTTATGGTAGCAATCTTGTTTATATTAACACTCAGCCTGGTCATAAAATAAATGTTTACTTTTTACGTATTGTTATTCGCTATACAAAAGTAATACAACTGGCTTTTTTTTTATTACTTTACATAAAAAATAACCTTTATGGTTGCTGTTGATCTGATTTCGGACATTATTCCATCGCTTAAAACATCTGATACGGGGCAGACTGCATTGAACTGGATGGAGATTTTCAGGATATCTCATTTACCTATCGTAAATAATCTCGATTTCCTCGGGCTGATTTCCGACAGTGATATCTATGACATGAATCAGCCGGAAGAACCTATTGGTAATCATGAACTTACTTTATTAAAGCCTTATGTTAAGGATGATCAGCACCTTTTTGAAGTGATCGGGGTCGCTGCCCGCCTTAAGTTGTCGGTGATCCCGGTGCTGGATGATAATAATCATTATCTGGGAGTTATTACAGCCAGCGATCTTATCAGGTATATAGCCTCAACTTCGTCGATGGATCAGCCGGGAGGGATTATAGTTCTTGAAATGACAGAAAGGGATTATTCACTTTCGCAGATTGCACAGATCATAGAAAGCAATAATATAAAGGTATTAAGCATGTATATAACATCTCCGGCCGATTCAACACGGCTTGAGGTAACGCTTAAAGTTAATGAAACCGATCTTCTGGCAGTTATCCGGACATTCGAAAGATATAATTATGATGTCAAGACCTGGATAACCACTAACGATTCTCTCGACCGGTTTTATTCGGAGAGATTCGATATGTTGATGAAATTTTTGAATATGTAACAGCTATGCTGAAAAAGGTTGCTATTTACAGTAAAGATAATAATACCAGAACGAGAGATGCCGTACAAAAGCTGGTCAGCGAATTCTGCAGAAGGGGTATTGAAGTCAGGATTTATCAGAAACCCGGTGATATAGTGGTAACTGGTATGCATTATCTGGTCAGGCCGTTTACCAGTTTTGAATCAGTTACTGATCTTCCCGATATGATACTGAGTGTGGGTGGTGATGGCACTTTTCTGGAGACTGTACTTAAAGTAAAGGATTACGGGATCCCTGTTGCAGGGGTCAATACAGGGAGAATGGGATTCCTGGCAAATATACCAAATGAGGAGATAGGAAATTCGGTTGATCAGCTGTGTAAGAATGATTATGAGATCATTGAAAGGTCATTACTGGAAATAACAAAGCCTGAAGGATTATTCGGAGAGGAATCCCCTTCTGCTCTCAACGAGATCACGATACAGAAATCGTTACTTAGCATGATAATTATTCATGTTTATGTTAACGGAGTATTTTTAAATACCTATTGGGCCGACGGGCTGATTGTTTCTACGGCCACAGGCTCAACGGCATACAATCTGAGTGCCGGAGGACCCATTCTTTCACCAGAGGATGAGAGTATAGTTATCTCACCCATCTCGCCTCATAATCTGACAATAAGACCGATTGTACTGTCGGGTAAGAGTGAGCTCAGGATGGTGATGGAAGGCAGAACGGAGGAGTGTCTTGCAACCTGCGATTTCAGGTTCCGTAAGATCCCGCTGAGTGAAGAGATTCATATTATTCAGGGCAAACCAAAACTTAAAACGGTTATGCTTAACGGAAGGGATTTTTACAGTACTCTGAGAAACAGGCTAATGTGGGGAGCTGATAAAAGGAACTGATTCATTGCGGCAGGTATTTTTTTTTGTTTTTCAACAAAATGTGGTTAATATTATTCAGGATGATATTTATTTTTATAAAGGAATTTTACATTCTCTGAAATTTAGATTATTATATTTGTATCTGCAACAAAAACTGTCTTATGGAATAGCCACGATAAGTAAAACATCAAGCGTTATGAATATTTATATATTATGGCTATTCCAAATGATCATTGAATAATTAAAAAATATACAGATGAAGCGGTCCATTTTAATCCTGCTGATTTTTTTTCTGGCAATCCCGTTTTCCAATGCCCAGTTGTGGAAAATGAGAAGATGGGAGGTAGTTACCGCTGCCGGACCTTCCTTTTTCTTCGGAGACATAGGAGGGTATTCCAGAACTGAGAATTATCTAGGTTTCAGGGATGTGAGTTACCTGCAGACACGTTATGATGTTAATGTAAACGTGAGGTACAGGCTGGGACGGGAGTTTAATCTCCGGGGCAGTATGACTTACGGGCTCTTTCATGCAACTGACGAAAGAGGATCAAATGAAAACAGACCCTATGAATCGTCCACGACATTTTTTGAACCAGCCTTTCTCGCGGAATATTATTTTGTCAAGAACAAGGCCGAAAGCAGTTATTTATTCCAGAAACGCAGGGGAAGGTTTATCTGGTCAATTCTGAAATCTCTTGATTTTTATGGTTTTGCGGGTGTGGGAGGGATAGCATATAATGTAAGCGGAAATGATGCACTGGTTGCAAAACAGGCATTGGAAGGATATCCCGACAGTGGATTTGATCTTGTAATTCCGGGTGGTGTGGGAGCCACTCTTGTATATTCACCCAATCTAAATTTTGGTCTTGAACTTGGAGGCAGATATGCCTTCACCGATTATCTTGACGGTTATACTTCACAATTTTCCAAAGCAAATGACGTTTATTATTTTTTGAACTTAACAGTTACTTATAAGCTGAAAACCGGGCCGCGGGGATTGCCCTCATTCAGATAATAATAAGCGGATCATTTTTAATGAAACGAATACCCTGGATTATCTTTTTTAGCAGTTTATTTATTTCCGTATCCGGGCAGCGCAATGCCGATTACGGAGTATTTGGCGGCGTTTCAACCTACATTGGTGATATCAATCCCGGGAGGTTGATATATGCACCTCTGCCGGCAGCAGGTGTCCTTTACAGATATAATTTTCACCCGCGCCAGGCCCTCAGGGCAAATATTTTTTATGGCGGACTGAGGGGCAGAGATATGGATTTTGCCAATAACTTCCAGACTGTAAGAGACTCATCATTTTCGGGAAGCGTGGGAGAACTGGCAGTTCAGTTTGAGTTTAATTTCCTTCCTTTTACCACACAGGGCCGGCTCTGGGATTTCTCTCCGTATTTTGCGGCAGGAGCAGGTGTGGCATACATTAATTCCACAACAGCTTCTGATATCCGGGCAACCTCATTCCAGCCGGTTATCCCGTTTTCAATAGGATTCAAGATCAATATACATAAAAATATGGGATTGGAAGCTGAATATGGGTTTCGTAAAACTTTTTATGATAACTTTGACGGCTTAAATGATATGGTTGCACAGGAAGATCACGGACTGATCCATAATAATGACTGGTATTCATTTGCAGGTATTGTACTTACATGGAAAATTTACAACAGGCTGAAAGGATGCCCGGCATATGCTGATGTGGACGGTAAACGCAGACGTTAGATGATTTCGCTCAGGGAAAAGATAAACATGAACAATCTGCCAGTCCATATTGCCATAATTATGGACGGAAACGGCAGGTGGGCTGCCCGGCACGGGCATGACAGGGTTTTTGGCCATCAGAAAGGAGTTGAACCTGTACGAAATGTTGTGGAGGCTGCTGCCGAGCTTGGTATCCGGTACCTCACACTGTACGCGTTCTCTACCGAAAACTGGGAAAGACCCGGTAAAGAGGTGTCAGCACTTATGGGCCTTATGGTGCAATCACTTAATAACGAAAGAGATAATCTTTTAAAAAACAAAATAAAACTCGTTGCAATAGGCGATCTCGACCGACTTGAAGATGAAGTCAGATCAAAATTACTTGATACTATAAATATTACATCAGGATCGACCGGATTGAATCTTATACTGGCATTGAGTTACAGCTCAAGATGGGAAATAATGGAGGCAGTAAAAAAAATTGCCGGAGATGTAAAGGCAGGAGTGCTTGACGCCGGAATAATTAATGAAGATGAATTTGAAAAAAGACTCACAACCCGTGGCATTCCCGATCCCGACCTCATGATCAGGACAGGCGGGGAACTGAGAATCAGCAATTTCCTTTTATGGCAACTGGCATATACAGAATTATATTTTACCGAAATACTTTGGCCTGATTTTGGTAAGGAAGATTTTTATGGTGCAATTGTTGACTTCCAGAACAGAGAAAGACGATTTGGAAAAACGAGTGAACAGATTTTGGAAAATTAATAAAGAATGAAATTCAAAGGACTTAACTGGATTTTGGCGGGGCTGGTTCTGGCAATGTTCAACATATCCGTAAATGCACAGGGGAAACAGGAGATATTCGACTATACCGGAGAAGACGATTTTGTCATAGGAGGAGTCTCGGTTTCGGGTGTAAGGTATCTGGACATAAATGCAATTATCGGGATCTCCGGATTGAGAATGGGCCAGACAATTACAATACCGGGCGAAGCAGTAAAAAATGCCGTTCAGAGATTATGGTCACAGGGCCTCTTCTCAGATGTAAGGATATCCATCGAATCGATGAAATCTGATACGGTATTTCTCGATATCCTGCTTCAGGAACGCCCCAGAATTTCATCAATTAAGTTCTACGGAATCAAAAATGCCGAGACCCAGGATATTACTGAAAAAATAAAACTTCCTGTCGGATCACAGATCACTTCATTTATTCTTGATAATACACGGAAGATCATCAGGGATCATTTTATCGAAAAAGGTTTCTATAATACAACTGTGGAGTTTATACAGAAGGATGATCCTGATCAGCCCAATAATGTAATACTGACAATAAATGTCGACAAGAAAGAGAGAGTGAAGATCGGAGATATTACATTCATTGGCAATGAGAGTTTTGATGTAAAGAAGCTCAGAAGACAGATGAAGGGAACCAAGCAGAAAAATCTTAATTTCTTTAAACCTTCAAAATATATAGCTGAAAAGTATGAAGAGGATAAAGAAAAACTCTTAACCTTTTATAATGACAACGGATTCAGGGATTTTACAATAATTTCCGATTCACTTTTTGACATTTCGGAAAACCGGGTGGGGTTGGTAATAAAGATAGATGAGGGAAATCAGTATTTTCTCAGAGATGTCGAATGGGTTGGAAACAGTGTTTACAGGAAAGAGGATCTGGACCGGGTATTTAATATGGAAAAAGGTTCGGTCTACAACCAGTCTCTTATACTCGACAGGCTAAAAGGTCTGAGCGGGGCCGAAGATGCGGTAAGTAATCTCTATCTTGATTATGGATATCTTTTTTCGCAGCTGACGCCCGTTGAAGCAAAGGTAGAAGGGGATTCAATTGACCTGCAGGTCAGGATTTATGAGGGAGACCAGGCTTATGTCAATAATGTGATCATTGCAGGTAATACCAGGACCAATGAACACGTTGCACGTCGGGAATTATATACCTATCCGGGTGATCTGTTCAGCAAGGAAAAGATACTCAGGTCGATACGGCAGCTTGGCGTTCTCGGTCATTTTGATCCTGAAAAGATCAATCCGACACCTATGCCCGATCCCATAAACGGAACGGTTGACCTTCTTTATAAACTTGAGGAAAAGGCAAATGATCAGTTTGAAATATCGGGAGGCTGGGGAGCAGGAATGCTCGTAGGTACTGTAGGTGTGAGGTTCAATAATTTCGCGATGAGGAATTTTTTCAACCTCAAACAATGGCGGCCATATCCTTCCGGCGATGGTCAGTCACTTAGTATCAGGGCGCAATCGAACGGACGTATATACCAGTCATATACAATTTCGTTTATGGAACCGTGGCTTGGAGGAAAAAGAGCTAATTCCTTCTCGGTTTCACTGTACAGGTCACTGATGACAAATGGCAAAAAGAGAGGCGAAGACGGACGCCAGTCAATGATTATTGACGGTGCATCATTAGGCCTTGGCAGGAGACTAAAATGGCCTGATGACTACTTTTCATTATACGGGGAGACGAGTTATCAGAAATATAACCTTAATAATTACAGCTATTATCAGTTCCTTTTCGAAAACGGAGAATCCACACTCATAAGCCTTATGACCAGGCTTCAGAGATTTTCTGTCGGACCGAATATAATATATCCGAGAAGCGGGTCATCATATACATTGTCACTTCAGGCAACCCCTCCATATACTTTTATCTCGGGCAGGGATATGTCGGGTGCACCCGATGAGGTAAAATACAAGTGGATTGAGTTCCACAAATGGGTGTTCAAATCAGAAAATTATTTTCCCCTTACAAGGGACGACAAGCTTGTCCTGAGTGCAAGGTTTGCATTCGGCTATCTGGGCCATTACAACAGGGATATCGGACCATCGCCTTTCGAAAACTTCTATGTGGGAGGAGATGGAATGACAGGCTATAGTTTTTATGGTCGTGAAATAATAGCATTGAGGGGATATACAAACGGGTCACTTACACCAACTGCAGCCAACGGGGCCCCTTCAGGAAATGTCTATTCGAAAATAACCTTTGAAGTACGTTATCCGATATCTCTTAACCAGCAGGCTACAATATACGGACTTGCTTTCCTTGAATCGGGAAGAGCATGGAATAAACTCAGGGAGTATAATCCTTTCAGGATGAACAGATCTGCAGGAATAGGTCTCAGGGCCAACCTGCCGATGTTCGGACTGCTGGGGATAGACTGGGGGTACGGCTTTGATGAGGTTCCTGATCCTGCAAGGTTCAGTAGTGCAAATAAATCACAGTTTCATTTTGTTATAGGTCAGCAATTTTAATCGAATGTTAAAAATTAAAGTCATGAAGAAAATAAATCTTATAATAGGAATTCTGATTCTGTCATCAGCCATGGCTCTTGCACAGAAATATGCCTTTGTTGATACGGAATACATCAGGAAGAATATTCCTGCTTTTACAACGGCACAGGAACAGCTCGACAACCTTTCAAAACAATGGGAAAAAGAGGTTACGGATGGATATGCCGTGGTTGAACAAATGTATAAATCCTATCAGAACGAAGCCCCTCTTCTGTCGCAGGATATGAAGATCAAGAGAGAGGAAGCCATAATCAATAAGGAAAAGGAAATGAAAGAGCTCCAGAATAAATATTTCGGAATGGAAGGTCAATTATTCAAAAAAAGGGAAGAATTGGTTAAACCGCTACAGGATGAGATACTTAAAGCTATCAAGGATATTGCCGTTGAAGGGAGCTATGCAGTTATTTTTGACTCTGCTGCCGGAGGTAATATTCTTTTTGCAAATCCGAAATTCGATATCAGCGATCAGGTACTTGAAAAATTAGGTTTTAAGAATTAAATAATTACATTTGCATTTGTTAAAAATTAATACACAACATTATAATGAAAAGATTTATAGGAATTGCAGCTCTTTTTGTTCTTATGATTTCTGCCGGAGAGGCTCAGAATCTGAAATTCGGTCATATTAACAGTGACGAATTGATAAGGGCTTTACCTGAATTTGATACAGCAAACAGCAATCTGGAGAGATATCGACAGGAACTTATTAATATACTTGAACTTATGTCGGTTGAGCTGAACAATAAAAGTGATGCTTTTAATAAGGAGAGCAAGAACCTGACAGACGTGGTAAGGCAGGTAAAAGAGCAGGAGCTTATTGATCTGAACAGGAGGATACAGGATTTCCAGGTCAATGCACAGGAACAGCTGCAGAACAAACAGGTTGAATTATTCCAGCCGATTTACAGTAAAGTGGAAAAAGCCATTAAGGATGTCGGCAAGGAAAACGGGTTCCTGTATGTTTTTGATATCGCCAAGGGTTCTCTTCTTTATTTTGACGAAACAAAGAGTACCAATATTCTGGCACTTACCAAAGCAAAACTGGGCCTGAAATAAATTGTAACCATATATGGTTGACCATCCGCTTTTTGCCGGGTGGTCATTTTTTTAACAGTTTGTCAGAGTGAAAAAACAGCCGATAGGTATTTTTGATTCAGGTGTGGGCGGCCTTACTGTAGCCCAGGCGATCAAGCAGATACTTCCGGGGGAAAGTATTATTTATTTCGGTGATACTGCTCATCTTCCGTACGGTGACAAATCAGCCGAATCGATAAAAAATTATTCCAGGAAAATTACGGATTTCCTTCTTGACCATGGTTCGAAGGTGGTGCTTATTGCCTGTAATACCGCTTCCGCTTCAGCATTTGATACTCTCAGGGAAGAGTATGGCGGAAAAACAATAATTATTGATGTCATTGATCCTGTGGTTGACTACCTTACTACCAGAGATTTCTCAAAAATTGGTGTCATAGGGACAAAGAGAACGATAAGTTCCGGAACATATAAAAATAAGATAGGGATAAAATCTCCCTCAACGGAAGTGGTTTCACTTGCCACCCCTCTCCTGGTACCAATGATAGAAGAAGGATTCGTATTCGATGATATAAGTAATGCAATCATCCGTACTTATCTTTCCGATCCCTCCCTTTCCGGTATTCAGGCATTGATACTTGGGTGTACCCATTATCCGATAATCAGGAACCAGATCAGTAAAATATTCAATTTCAATATAGAAGTGATCGACTCCGGAAAACCGGTCTCGGTTATTCTGAGAGATATTCTCGATAGAAATCACCTCCTTAACGATTCCGGAAAAGTTGAAGACCTGTTTTATGTTTCCGATTATACTTCCTGGTTCGAAAAGATAGCAAGAATGTTCTTCGATGAGGAAATAAACCTTAAAAGAGCTGATATCTGGAAATAAAAATCATGTTTCTCAAAACATGACCAAAGTCAATCCATTTCATGTTAATATTATGTTCCTTCGGCTTTTTTAAGCTAATTTTTTATATATTAAGCACTTATTTATTAGTACCTGACCTTCAAATTTAAAGCAAAGGTTGTCATGGGTAAAAGTTCAAATATTGTTTCAAAAGAAGAGGTGGTTATCCGGTTTTCCGGTGATTCCGGTGATGGGATGCAATTGACGGGAACTCTGTTCTCTGATACAGCAGCTCTTTATGGAAATGATCTTACCACTTTCCCTGATTATCCTGCCGAGATCCGTGCACCTCAGGGGACAGTAGGCGGCGTTTCAGGATTTCAGGTTCATCTCGGGCATTCGGAAATTGAAACACCCGGAGATTATGCCGATGTACTGGTAGCAATGAATCCGGCGGCTGTAAAAGCAAATGCCATCTGGGTAAAAAAGGGCGGTACAATAATCTATGATAAGGACAATTTTACCGGAAAGAATATTGAAAAGGCCGGGTATATAAAGGATCCTGTAACTGAAGAAAAGCTGGAAACATATAATATTATTGCGGCCCCGATCAGTTCAATGGTGAAAGAAGCCCTGAAAGATTACGGACTCGATCCCAAATCGGTGCTCCGGACCAAGAATATGTTTGCTCTGGGAATGGTGTACTGGCTTTTCGACAGGAAATTGAAATATACCGAACAATATTTCGATAAAAAATTTGCGAACAAACCTCAGATAGCTGAAGCGAATAAAGTTGCTCTGCGAGCCGGTTATTATTATGCCGAGACTATTGAAGCGCTCAGACCTGTTATAAAGATACAGCCTGCCCAGATAGCTCCCGGAACTTACCGGAATATCAACGGAAACACTTCCACGACATGGGGATTTCTTGCGGCTGCAGAGAAAGCAGGTCTGAATATTTTTGTGGGTTCATACCCGATTACACCTGCAACAGGGATTCTTGAGGAGTTTGCAGCACGCAAGGACCTTGGAGTTAAAAGTTTTCAGGCCGAAGACGAGATAGCGGGAATATGTTCTGCCCTCGGTGCAGCTTTTGCCGGGAACCTGGCAGTAACATCAACTTCGGGGCCGGGACTGGCGCTTAAATCGGAGGCAATAGGCCTTGCAGTGATGGCAGAGCTCCCTGTTGTAATAGTTAATGTTCAGAGAGGCGGCCCTTCAACAGGCCTGCCGACAAAGACAGAGCAGGCCGATCTTTTACAGGCTCTCTACGGAAGAAATGGTGAAAGCCCTGTTGTTGTTCTTGCTGCCAGCAGTCCTGCTGATTGTTTTCACTTTGCTTATGAAGCGGCAAAAATTGCGATCGAACATATGACACCTGTGATACTTCTTACAGACGGTTACCTGGCTAATGGAACCGAACCCTGGAAGATACCCGATATGAAAGATCTTCCTGCCATTACACCTCCTTTCGCTGATAAAAACGAGATGCCATTCCTTCCATATAAGCGTAACTGCGACACTCTTGCACGGTTCTGGGCAATCCCGGGAACAAAAGGTCTGGAACACAGAATAGGCGGGCTTGAGAAAACAGCAAAAGGCACTGTTTCACATATTCCGGAAAACCATGAATTAATGGTAAACTTCCGGGCTGAAAAAGTTGCCAGGGTCGCTGAAAAAATACCCGGGCTCAAAATAAGAGGAGCTGATTCGGGAGATCTTCTACTTGTTGGCTGGGGAGGCTCACGCGGATACCTGGTTTCAGCTGTAAGGGAATTACAGAAGGAAGGTTATAATGTCAGCTTTGTTAATTTCAATTATATAAATCCTCTGCCAAAAAATGTAAGAGAAGTTTTCAGTAAATTCAAAAAGATTGCTGTGGCAGAGTTGAACCTCGGCCAGTTTGCAGGCTACCTGCGGTCGAAATATAGTGAGTTCAGCTATGAGCAGATAAACAAAGTAATGGGTATGCCGTTCACAACCACCGAAATAAAGGATAAATGTATTAAAATACTGGAGGATAATTAATATGACGGAACTGCATCCATATCAATATACCCCAAAGGATTTCAAAAGCGATCAGGAGGTACGATGGTGCCCCGGGTGTGGCGATCATGCAATACTGAATGCCGTGCAGAAGGCTCTTCCGGAACTGGGTATCCCCAAAGAGAAATTTGTTTTCGTTTCCGGCATCGGCTGTTCATCAAGATTTCCTTATTATATGGATACTTACGGATTTCATGGGATCCATGGGCGTGCATCTGCAATTGCATCAGGCGTCAAAATAGCCAATCCGGAACTGTCGGTCTGGCAGATAACAGGAGACGGTGATGCCCTGGCAATTGGCGGAAACCACTTTATCCATACGGTCCGAAGAAATATAGATCTCAATATCATATTGTTCAATAACGAAATATATGGTCTTACAAAAGGCCAGTATTCACCTACCTCCGAGAAAGGACTTGTTACCAAAACATCACCCTTCGGTACAATTGAGGAACCCTTTTCTGTGGGCGAACTTGTTATCGGAGCAAGAGGCAGATTTTTTGCACGGACAGTCGATGCAAATGTAACACTTTCAACTCAGATCTATATTGAAGCTGCAAGACATAAAGGTACATCGGTAATAGAAGTGCTTCAGAATTGTGTCATTTTTAACGACGGCATTCATGATAACGTTACCAACAGGGATTTCCGTGATGACAGGACTCTGATACTCAGACACGAAGAACCGATGATCTTTGGTAAGGAAAACGATAAAGGACTTATCCTGGAAGGATTAAAACTTAAAGTGGTAAAGGTGGGAGAGAATGGTATCACCGTAAATGACCTGCTGAAACATGATGCTAAAGAACCCAATCCCGGGATCCACTATATGCTTGCCAATATGAGATATCCGGAATACCCGGTTGCTTTGGGAATTATAAGATCCGTGGAAGGTAACACCTATGAAAATGATCTTGAACTGCAGATAAAAGAGATAAAGAAAAATACTGAAATAAGATCCATGGACGATCTGATGCACAGCGGATCAACATGGAAGGTTAAATAGTCAGTGATACCATCCGGTTGATGCGGTTAAAGGGAATTTTAGTAATTTTAAACCTTATTTCCCCCGATACCGCTCAATGGAAGATAAAAATCAAATAAGCCCCGAGTATCATCGCTTACTTCATGAACAACATGAAAGGTTAAAGGAGCTCGGATGTATCAATCAAACTACCTATATCCTTAAGGAATGTAAGCCGGTTGAGGAAACATTGCAGCAGATAGTCCTCCTTCTGCCGCCAGCCTGGCAATACCCGAAATATACCGAAGCAAGAATAATTTACCGCGGTAAATCTTTCGAAACACCCGGTTTCAGAGAGACTCCCTGGAAGATGGAACAGGAATTCAATACCATCGACGACGAAAACGGAGTTGTTCAGGTTTATTATACACAGGAATTCAGAGAAGAATATGAGGGACCATTTTTAAAGGAGGAGAGGGATCTTATACTGAATATTGCCAATCTGATCACCGGATATATCAACAGTTCAAAAGCCAGGGATATAATACTGGGCCGTCATGTTCCGGGAGAAGACGTCGAAGATATACATGGCTTGTCATCCAGGCAGTTACTGCAGAAGTTCCTGGAACGCCATAATGCCGAACGTGATGTTTTCCACGATCTCCAGCCTTTCAAGGTAAAGGAGATCCTCCTGGTTGCAAACCTGTACGATGCGTATTCGATTGAAGGCGAAGGAAGATTTGCGGATCATATGCTTGGAGAATATCATCAGATGAGCCTCACTTCCCTGCCGCGTCTTACTGGTGTTTCGGGCGAAGAAGAAGCTTTTAACCGTTTAAAGTCACGTCATTATGATATGGTGATAATAATGGTTGGCCTTGATAAGGAAGTTCCTGTCAAATTATGCAGGAATATCAAATACAAATATCCTTATATGCCTGTTTATCTTCTGCTTAATTACCCCGAAGATGTGGCTTACATAAGGAAGCAGAAGGCTGTGGGAGTGCCGATAGACAACTATTTTGTCTGGACAGGCGAATCAAAAGTCTTTTTTGCCATGGTCAATCTTCTGGAAGACAGGGTTAATGTAGATAACGATACCAGGAAAGGGCTTACAGGAGTGATACTTCTTGTTGAGGATTCAGCGGAATACTATTCAAGCTATCTGCCAATGCTATATACTCTTGTAATGGAGCAGACAAGGAATCTTATTGAAGATGTATCAACGGATGAACTCTATAAGGTTTTGAAGCTTAAAACACGTCCAAAGATACTTCTTGCCCTGAACTGGGAAGATGCCATAACAATTTTCGATAAATATGAGAATAACATGTTATGTGTTATCTCAGATATACGTTTCCCGAAGAACGGGAAATATCACGATACGGCGGGAGTAGAGCTTATCAGGCATATAAAAGCCAGGCTGCCCAAAATACCCACAGTGATTCAGTCCTCTGACCCTGAAAATGCAAAGCATGCTTTCAAACTCAAGTCTAATTTCATAAATAAGAATTCAGAAGGACTTATGCAGGATCTTAAATCCTTCATAAATTATTATCTGGGGTTCGGACATTTTGTTTACAGGGATGACAAAGGCCGGCAGATAGCGGTTGCGAAGTCGATGAAAGAATTTGAAGCTTATCTTGAGACCATTCCGGAAGACTCGCTTGAATACCATGCCATGGGAAACCATTTTTCACAATGGCTTATGGCAAGAGGTGAAGTTAAAATAGCCTGGCAAATAAATCCTATTAAAGTTTCGGATTTTATAAGCATAAAGGAACTAAGGGAATACCTTCTTGACCTTATAAGGAAGAGGCGCCGTGAACAGAATAAAGGGCGTGTTGTAAATTTTGAGGAGTCTGTTGTGGCTGATGAGGCTAATGTAGTGAGTTTATCAAGCGGATCGCTGGGAGGAAAGGGCAGGGGACTCGCATTCATTAATACCCTTATTTACAGCTTTGAACTTGGCAGGCTGCTGCCGGGAATAAACATCAAAACACCCGTGACAGCGATTATCGGAACCGATGAGTTTGATATGTTCATGGAACGTAATCACTTGTGGGACAAGATAAAAGAGATCAAGGATTATGCAATACTTCAGAAACTGTTCATCGAGGGGAGCCTCAGCTATACGCTTGAAAAGGAATTGCGGATATTTCTGAAACATATTATTAAACCCATTGCAGTGAGATCGTCAAGTCTGTTTGAAGATTCTCTTAGTCAGCCTTTCTCGGGGATCTTTGAAACCTATATCCTTCCCAATAATCATCCGGAATTTGAAGTAAGGTTACGACAGCTGACAGGAGCCATCAAGCTGGTTTTTTCATCTATCTATTCGAAAAACTCAAGGACCTATTTCGAGGCAATAAACTATAAAATTGAACTGGAAAAAATGGCAGTGGTGATCCAGGAAGTTGCAGGCAACAGGTTTGGAGATGTCTATTATCCTCATCTGAGCGGAACAGCTCAATCCTATAATTTTTACCCTGTTTCGCACATGAAACCTGAGGACGGAGTGGCTGTTGTGGCAGTAGGAATGGGTCATTATGTGGCAGAGGGAGAAAAGGCCTTCAGGTTCTCCCCGGTCTATCCCGATATGGATATCATTTCCCAGAAAGATCTTTATAAAAACTCACAGGTACGATTCTATGCGGTGGATATGGGTAAAAAGGAGATAAACCTTCTGGATGGGGAAAAAGCCGGACTTGTATGTCTCGATATAAGCAATGCTGAATCGCATGGTACACTGAATCATACAGCTTCTGTGTTAAATATTGATAATGATACAATTATTCCCGGCCTTGATACACCGGGACCAAGAGTGATCAATTTCGCCGATATTCTTAAATATAATTACGCACCTATTGCATCAACCCTTAAGACAATTCTTGAGGTGGTAGAGGAAGCTATAGGGAATCCTTCAGAGATTGAATTTGCCGTCGACCTGACAAAGGACAGGGACGGTAAAGCCACGTTCTATCTGCTTCAGATCAAACCACTGACCGGGATCGGAGCGGGTTATGATATTGATCCGGAAAGCATAAATGTGGATGATGTTCTTCTGATGGCTGAAAAAAGCATGGGTAACGGCGTAATAAACAACATAACCGATGTTGTTTATGTTGAACCTTCCAGATTCAATAATCTGAGAACTATTGAAATGGCTGATGAGATAGAGAGATTTAACGAAGCAATTAAGAGGGAAAACCTTAATTATATTCTTATTGGTCCCGGAAGATGGGGTACCAGGGACAGATTCCTCGGTATTCCGGTTGTCTGGCCGCAGATCTCAAATGCGAAAGTAATTGTGGAGATCGGTCTGCCTGATTTCTACCTCGACGCCTCACTGGGATCCCATTTTTTCCATAATGTGACAGCCATGAATGTCGGTTACTTTTCGGTTAACACAGCTATGAATGACGGGATAATGGACTGGGACAGGCTTAACGGACAGAAGATAATAGGATCAGGAAAATTTTTCAGACATATCAGATTCGAAAAACCCCTTCTGGTCCGGATGGATGGGAAAAAAGGTATTGCAGTCATAACAACAAACAGGTAAAAAGAGAAGAGTATGACAATAGTTAAAGGAGTACTGGATCTCGGAAAATATGACTTTACAGATACATCCTTTGATCTTCTTATGCAGAAGAGGATACACAGGATCTTGCTGATCTGCAGTAATTATGATAATTATATGCTTGAGGAGGATGGCAGGATCGATGAACAGATTTTTAATGAATATGTTTCGCTTAACCTTCGTTATCCTCCTGTTTTTGTTCAGACAGATAATGCAGAGGATGCTTTCAAAATACTTCGTGCAGGACATATCGATCTGGTAATATCAATGGTCAGCCTGAAGGGGACAGATGTTTTCGCACTGGCAAAGATGATTAAAAATGATTATCCGGATATTCCCATAGTGGTTCTGACATATTTTTCCAGGGAAGTGTCGCTCAGG
>DNOQ01000297.1 GCA_003501665.1 Bacteroidales bacterium
AAGGTGTTTTGATTAAAATATCCTCAAATGGAGATTGTTATCATCTGTCTGGCTGCTTTCTTTACTGCCATACTTACATTCTTTTCCGGATTTGGACTCGGGACAATTCTGACACCTGTTTTTGCCATCTTTTTCCCGGTTGATATTGCAATTGCATTAACCGGGGTGGTTCATTTTACAAATAATCTTTTCAAGATTACGCTGGTCGGGAAAAATACGGATAAAGCAGTTTTATTAAGGTTCGGAATTCCGGCAATTCTGGCTTCATTTGCCGGTGCATGGCTATTGCTCAGAATAACAGACATGCCCTCACTCTTCAACTATCACCTGTGGGGCAAAGAATACGAGGTCATGCCGGTGAAGCTTGTCATTGCCGTGCTATTGATTGTTTTTTCCCTGCTTGAAATTGCACCTTCAATGCAAAGACTTCAATTCAACAGGAACAAGCTTCCCCTGGGTGGCGTTCTCAGTGGTTTTTTTGGCGGGCTGACAGGAATTCAGGGTGCAATACGGAGCGCCTTCCTTATCAAAAGCGGCTTGTCCAAGGAGGCATACATTGCTACAGGTGTTGTCATTGCCTCCCTGGTTGATTTTACACGACTTTCAGTCTATTCTTCCCGCTTTAAGGATGCAAATCTTCATGAGCATTGGATACTGATTCTCTCGGCAGTTTCAGCGGCCATACTCGGGGCATTTATCGGAAATAAACTGTTAAGGAAAGTGACATTGAGGTTCGTTCAGGTATTAGTGGCAATACTGTTGTTTCTGATTGCTATCGTCCTTGGGGCAGGGATTATATAAAACAAAGAGACCATGATGAAGTTTCTAAGTGCTGTTTTCAAATCAGTTGATGATTACAGGTCAATCTTACCCAGATTAATTGTTGGTTTGGTGTTTCTTTCCGAAGGAATCCAGAAATTTCTTTTTCCTGAACTTGTCGGTGCGGGTCGTTTTGAAAAAATTGGATTTACGGATCCTGAATTTCTGGCAGCCCTCGTAGCATCGTTTGAAGTTATTTGCGGGTTGCTTATGCTTATAGGTTTTTCAGTCAGGTTGGCTGCAATACCTTTGCTTGTAATAATGATTACAGCAATCACAACAACCAAGATACCGATATTGCAGGAAAAGGGATTCTGGCAGATGGCTCATGATTCAAGAACCGATTTTGCCATGACACTGCTTATTATTTTTCTTTTCATCTATGGGGCAGGCAAGCTGTCTGTGGATTTCCTGATAAAACAGAAATTCATATCGGTATAGTCCTCGCTTGTTTCATTAAATTTGCGTGACTTTAGTTTAAGAGAATAATAATAATGGCACAGAAAATTCTTATCCTGATCAATGATGCTCCTTATGGAACGGAAAAGGCATATAATGCCCTGAGACTGGCAATGCAACTCGGTAAAGACCATGCTGATACGGAAGTACGGGTATTTTTGTTGGCAGATGCCGCAAACTGCGCCCTGGCAAATCAAAATACACCCAATGGTTATTATAATATTGAAAGGATGCTGAAGGCCGTCCTTTCAAAGGGTGGGAAAGTTAAAATTTGCGGTAGCTGCGCTGAGGCAAGAGGTTTAAAGAGTGCCCCGCTGATAGAAGGGACAGAGATCAGCACCATGGCTGAACTCACCAACTGGGTCGCAGACAGTGACAAGGTGATTACATTTTGATTCAAACCGATCAGACATCTTGTAATTATTGGATCCGACTGAAAGGCTGACATACCGGAGGGTAGCTCTTTTCTGGGGGCCGCTGGCACTGACCTGGCTGATGATGGCTTTTGAGCAGCCCATCCTCATTGCCTTTATCGCCCGGCTGGGTGATGCAAAGCTCAATCTTGCCGCCTTCGGTATAGCCGGGTCGTTTGCCATGATCATTGAAGCCCCGATAATAATGCTGATGAGTGCCTCCACAGCTCTTGTCACGGGGCGTAATTCGTACCTGAGGCTGAGACGGTTTACGGATATCCTGAATGCCTCGATTACTGGCGTACAGGTTATCATCCTCATTCCGCCGGTTTTCAATTTCATTGTTATTGGTCTCATGAATGTTCCGGAAGAAGTTGCAAGGCTTGCCCACATTACACTGATTATCTTTCTTCCCTGGGCTGCATCGATTGGTTACAGGAGGTTCTACCAGGGTATCCTTATCAGGAATAACCTTACAAGACGGGTAACCTACGGGACTATGGTCCGGCTGACAGTTATCGTGGTGACAGGTGTGCTTCTGTATTCAGCCGGATTGCCCGGAGCATATGTCGGGGCAGGGGCAATGTCGCTGGCCGTCATTGTGGAAGCGGCAGCAACGAGGATTATGGTGTCAGGTACTCTGAAGGCACTGCTTCAAAAGGAAGACATGGAGAACGGCCATCTGAGCCTCAGATCTATCACAAAGTTCTATTACCCGCTTGCACTCACCTCAATCTTATCACTTGGTGTCCATCCGTTCGTTACCTTCTTTCTCGGCAGGAGTAGTATGGCAGTGGAGTCGCTGGCCGTTCTCCCTGTCGTAGGTTCGCTGGTATTTATTTTCAGAAGCCTGGGATTATCCTACCAGGAGGTGAATATTGCCCTTATGGGAAAGTATAAGCAGAACTTCCGGGTATTAAGGAATTTTGCCGTTTACCTTGGCATCATGGTAACGGTTTTGATTTCCATCCTGGCATTCACTCCTCTTGCCGACCTATGGTTCGTAAAAGTCTCCGGACTGACCAAGGAGCTTGCAGATCTCTCCTATCTGCCACTTAAGATAATGGTCCTTTTACCTGCGCTGACGGTCCTGTTAAACTTCCAGAGATCCCTTCTGGTGATTAACGGTACCACAGGTCCGATATCTGTAGCAACAGCGGCGGAGCTTGCAGGGATAATAGTTGTATTGTTAGTGTGTGTGGTATTCCTGAACATTATTGGTGTGGTTGCTGCCGCTATTGCTTTTACAGTCGGCAAAGCCATTTCAACCCTGTACCTGGTGCCCCGGCAGTCAGCTGCCTTAAAAGGCTGGAGGTCGAAATATGGTACCCGGATGTAGCACATGATCTCTACAAAGAATTATTATGGAAGAAAAAGAATAATTCCCACATTTGAGTTTTAATCAAAACCCGATAACAATGCAGAGTGCAGAAAGTCTGAAAAGGAGAATAGAGATGGAAGAAAGAAATAATTCGATAAGAGAATCTTCTTCCGGATCCGCAACAATTAAAGTTGGGGATGATTCCAATTCAAGTGAGATACTTGTCTTTACCAGCCTGTGCAATGTCTATAAAGTTCAGAAAAAGGAGCTTATTGACAAGTTTCAGGCATTGCAGAAAATTGATACTGAACCCGGGGAAAGACCTGTCTATCTTACCGGAGAAAAGAGGTACAAGGGCTTTCTGATTGTGGCCTTTGAGAATGGCAAAATCGGGAAGATCTTCATGGAAAGTTATCAGACCGAGTACACGAGGAAAAAGCTCAGGAATGCCTTCAATGGCGAATCGCGTCTGATTTTCATTGAACTCATTGAACATGATACAGACCTGGTTGCCATGAGCAGCATTAAAAAGGTTGTTCTTTTCAACACCTCCCTGATCAATCCGGTTGGAAGCAGGTCAACCAAAGGTGTCCAGCTCATGAAGCCGAAGGATGGCAGTGTGATGATAAAAGTTAACCGGCTTGAAAACGCAAAGCTGACTGATCCTGAGTATTACCGAAAGGGGGAATCTCTGAATGCAATCGGATTTTATCTGAAACCCGGTGATGAAATGTAGTTCCTGGCGCACCACATTCATGGATGAGAAGATTGTCGCAAAGGCTTCGCTTTGCGGCGGACTTCCATGGGGATGACTGAAAGAGAAAATAAACATTATTTATGTGATTAATTATCAGCATAATAAAATCTAATGATCTATTCCAGGTTTTAACTTTTTGCATACTTAGATCTTTGACATGAAGCCCTGTTTCAGGATAAAAGCGGACATGTTTTGACAACATGTCCAGAAATATTAATAAAATGGACATGCATTGTTGTTTCTAATGAAAATACTACATAAATTTGCCACATGTCCATAATTGAGTAAATATTGAACAGCCATGACTAAGCCAAAATTCGACAGGAATACCCCTTTTAATGATCTTCCTCTTCTTCCACCCTCAGCTGAAATCGATGATGACAGCGATATTTTAAAAAAGCTGGTATCTGCTTCAAGAGCACTGGCCACAGTAAATGTCAATTTCATGAGACTGCCAAATCCTTATATGCTGGTAAATACAATAGCATTACAGGAAGCAAAAACTTCAACTGAAATTGAAAATATCTTCACTACTGAAGACGAATTGTATAAAGCGGTTTCGGATAACAAAAGTGAAGAAAAAGCAGATCTGGCTGTGAAAGAAGTACTAAGATACAGGGAAGCACTTTGGGCAGGTTACCATGCCATGAAGGAAACAAAAATTTTAAATCTGCAGTCAGTTCTGTCTATCTTCCGTCAGATCAAAAACACAACATCCGGAATACGACCTCCGCAGGCTAATGTTCTTATCAAAAGAGGTCAAAGTGAGTTACGACCGGGAGAAGTGATCTATACACCGCCAAGAGGTAATGAAATTGTGGAGCGATTTATGGATAACCTTTTGGATTATCTTAATGACAATAAGAATTATCCGTCAGACCCATTGATTAAGATGTGTATTGCACATTACCAATTCGAGGCAATTCACCCTTTCCAGGATGGCAATGGGAGAACCGGCAGAATTCTTAATCTGATTTACCTTGTCCAAACCGGACTGTTAAACCAACCTGTACTTTACCTGTCAAAATATATAATTGTTAATAAATCAGACTACTATTATAATCTTGGAGCTGTAACGCAATTAGGTTCATGGAAAAACTGGATTCTTTTTATGCTTGACGCCGTTGAAAATACTTCTGCTCTGACCAACCATCTGATTAATGAAATATTGGAACAGATGGAATCGACATTGAATTATGGAAAATCAAAAATAAAATGGTACACAAAGGAGGTAAATGAAGCCATTTTCAGTCAGCCATATATTAAGCCAAAGACTATTGGAAAAGTACTAGGCAGATCCTCCCGTACAACTCTTTCAAAACTTATGGAAGAACTAGTTGCTGCAAAGATATTAACTCCAAAAAAAGATGGCTCTGAAGTGTACTACCTGAATGATGACCTGATTAGAATCTTAGCTGGTTAAATAGTCAAAATCATTTGTACTACAAATGAAAATGGTTTAGTAAATATTTGATTTACAAGATCATTTAATTTTAATAGTCGGGATGAGTAGATTGCTCGCCCTCCCTTTGGTCGGGACTCGCGGACTTCCATGGGGCCGGCTGAATTGGGTGAGAAGATTGCCGCAAAGGCTGCGCTTTGCGGCGGACTTCCAGAAGGCCGGCCGGAAGAGTAAAAGCCTGTCGTTCGCTGCGCTCACTTCGGGCTTCATTTTTTCCCATGCTCCTGAAAGCAAGCTTTCATCGCACAGAAAAAATAAAGCCCGCCCCGCCAGCTGGCGGGGAAAGGCTTTTTCTCTTGTCGGGGTGAGAAGACTCGAACTTCCGGCCCCTACGTCCCGAACGTAGTACGCTACCAACTGCGCTACACCCCGATGCGGCCTGCGTATCCCGCCGGAAAGCGGGAGTGGAAGGCTTAATCCTGAAGAAATTCAGGTCTGCAAAAGTAATAAATTTTTATTCCTGACAGAACTTTTTATACTTTAAAGAGTCAGCTCCGCAATCTTACGGTGCAGGTCGTTGCTGCTCACCGGCTTGGGAAGATAATCGGTGCACCCGGC